>NZ_MNQN01000071.1:0-6112 GCF_001915455.1 Bacteroides sp. 43_46
TCCAGTCTTCAAACATTTCATCATCCAACTGGCTCTCTGTTTCAAGAACTTTAATCATGGAATCTGAAATGCCGGTTTTGGGCAGGAATTTGAAAGCCCAGTTCACGATTGTTTTTCGAGCCATTTCTTCAAAGTCTGTGTCCCACGGAGATTGCTTGCCTTTCTTGACAGCCTCACTACGACTTTTTATTTCTTCAATACGGGCTTTGGGCATTGCATCGAATTTTACAACACCGGAAGTCAAGACAGCGAAATAGTAGCCTCCAAGAAGATCACCACGTTCTCCGAATACATTAGGTTTGTGGATGATAGTGCCGCCGGTACCTTTTGTCATACAGAACTCGTCATTAGCATAAACCAAATCAGAATAAATATCCTTTACAACACCAGTGCGGATCAAAATATCAACTTTCCCCATGTATGAAGCTTGGAACTTCACTTTGCCTTTGTACGGTACAAGATACCCCAATCTTAGTTCAGGATTGAGCGTCAGACCGGTAAGAGAAACGTTTTTGATTGCTTCGACAAGATGATCGGGATATTGCCGGGCACAGTCAATCAAATAAGGATTATTCAACATTGCCTGCATAGCGAAATTGACTTCACGGGCAAATTGCTGTTCTGTGCCACCAGCTGCTATAAATGCCTTTTTAGGGGAGATAAAACAGCTTTCCAATCCTTTCAGTTGTACTGGAAAGGCTGGTGGGGCAGAAGGAACGGGCGGTTGTGGTGTGGAAGGTGTTGGGGAGACCGGTTCTGTTTTTGTTGGTGAAGGAGCATTGTGTTGTTCCATTCCCAAGTTCCCTTGTTGGGGGGATTGATTCTCTGTTTTACTCATTGTTCTTGATTATTATAAAAGTTAAACATCTTGTTCTTTTCAAATGCAGGTGTGTCCGGCACCATTATTCTTCGTCCTTTGAATCCCGGCTGAATAAATATCTGTGCACCGTCAAAATCATTGTTTTGTGTACAGTAAACATGCTGGTCTAACAATTTCTTGAATGCCAATGCGCTTGCCCCCATTTTCACAATTCCGTCTTCCAAATGGAAAGCCCAGTTAGCTGCACTGACAAATACTGCGTCATAGGGAGCTGTCTTTTGTTGCATAACCCAGTAGAACTCCTTCCATACTCCAGTACGTTCATGTTCAAAAAACTGATAGAAAGCTGCCGAAATACCATAATGAAATTTGGCAATAGTCCGGTTAACTGTTTCTTCATGAAGATCATCAACCGCCAATGTTTTCCAGTCAACAATTTTTTTGGCCGTTTCCACATCAGGGCGATATTTGAACTTGCATCCTTCGTATTCAACGAAATGGCTAACTTCGGCTTTTCCCCATTTTAATATCTGCCTGATCTGTTTGGAGGTGTCCCGGCAATTATTAAGAAGCTCATAAACCATTGTTTCAACCAATTGTATATCGGTTGTGCTTGTCAATGTTTTACCGGGATTTGATTCTTTGGCCTCTATTAGTGCAATCTGATATTTTTGGGTGTCTCGTCCATACGGACAGTCGGTTTTAGGATTTATAGGCGGCTCAAATACAAGAAGGTTGTTTCGCCACTTGTCAAGTTTTCCAGTATTAACAAGGCTTTCCATTGCATCATGGTACAGTGAACCTTTTTCAGAGGCTTCAATACTTATCTCAAATAATTCTGGGTGCAATGCCTTGTATCGGGCAAACTTTGGGGACACCATATAATCTTTAATCTGCGTACTACTTAGGAAATCTTTGAATCTTTCTCCACGGTGGTATTCTTCATTTGGCAGATCGTAAATTGTATCTTCTATATTACTCATATAATGAATTTGGAGTTTTACAAAAAACTCCCTACTTTCGCAAGCAAGGAGCCAATAACTAACTAAAAAACTTATTCATCACTTGTGGATAGTAATTCTTTGTAATTCTGTAATATGTATTCTTTTTCTTTATCTGTAAAAGAATAGGCTTTAGCCATAAATTTCATTGCCATATCCTCATTGTGATCGGAAAGGGGATAATAGTCAGTAGCGAATTTGTAAGTAAGCCTATTCAATCGCTCATACTTAACTTTGACCTCCTTAACCCATCCGCTTATCTCCGAGATGATGCCGGACGCTTCTTGCATCTTTTCGTCATATTCCTTTTGGTCTTTTGCTGCTTGTTCTTTCATAACCTTGTTCTGTGCGGCAAAGTTTGAAATCTTAGCATATAGTTCATCCGAATAAGCCCATCCTGAAATGATGTCAAAATCAGAGTTCCCATTAAACTTGTATCTCTCACTCTTTTTAAGGAACTTGTAATCACTCCCAAGTTTATTCCAATCGTAATCAACCTTTCGCAATGACTTCGCGCTTTTCAGAATTTCAGCAACCTTAGTCGCTTCATTAATGTCAGTAAACGCAAAACCATCCAAAAGCGGAATAGAGAAGTACTGAATATCAGCAGGCTCAATTTCAAATAATTCGGGAATTTTGGGTTTATCCATGATTTTGATACCTTCCTCCATCATGCGAAGTTTAATCATTTTCTGTACATCTTCCTCCGTTAACGCAAGAATCTCTTGCTCGGTCATTTCTGTAATTCCTTTCATACTTTTAGCATTTAAAATGTGTTCCCGTCCGCGTTCCGATGGATTGTTGGCCGTAGCTTTTTAGCGGTGACCGCTTCTTGCGAAGCACGGGTATATATATCATTTAAAGTATCTATTCAGTTAAGAATGTATTTATAAACGCCCTACGTTTACTTTGTCATAATATAAGTTGTTTTTGATAACTTAGTGATTCGTGTGCTGCATCTTCTTATTGGCAGTCCGTATTCACACTCTTTTCACTAATCCGCTTTGGCTACTTTGTCGGTCTATTTCGCCCTTTAGATAAGCAGTAAACCTTGTTTTAAGTCTTTATTTGTTCAGACTATACAATATGTCAAAGAACGTTTTGTTAGTTCCCGGAAAGACGGCCAAATCCGTCCGGGATTATTTTCTTTCCATGAATTTTATCAAAGCTGATTTGGTAAAAATGAGACTCTTGCCATTTTTGGTGTGAGGAATATCATGTATTCGATTGTATAAGGTTTGCAACTTCCATCCGAGAAATACAGCAGCTTGTTTGGCATTCAAATACTCTTCGGTTTCAGCAGTCGCCATTTCAGTTACAACCTTTCTCACATCATTGCGAATAAACTTGTGCAGTTCTTCTGCAATCATTTTGGCATCTGAACGGTTCATTTCTTTATCGCTTCGATGGTTATCTGATTTTTATCTTTGTCGATGGATATTGAATATCTTTCAACGTCTTCACGGGGATCAGTAAAAGCTAATTGATAGGCGTAGCTTCTTGCATTGACGCAATCCTTGTAAGAATCCAGCTGCATTACTTTGGAAGAACCAGCTTTAATGCTTAGAATATCTTTCTTTGTTACTTTCATATTATTTTCTATTTTATACTTAAATTTTCCACAAAAAATTTGCATAAAAGAAAGCTAACAACTACATTTGCCAATGAGATATGTAGTAAGTGGCTTTTGAAGTCGCCAGCTTTCTTATTGTTCAAGCTTACACTCTTTGTTTGTTTGACGTTGCAAATATACTTCATATTTTCAGAAGTACAATAAAATACTTCATAAAATTCGTAGTACTTTGTATGTTATAAAACATGTTTTGATGCAAGTTGTTGGTTTATAAAATGTTATATAGGTAAGGCTCGCGTAAAAAGAAAGCTTTTTGAAAAAAAGTAATGTCGTTCTATTGTTATTGTAATAATTGAAGAAGTAAAAGACGATCTCATTCGGTAAGGTGCTGGATTGCTGCATAGTTAGCCCTTAGACGGTTTCCCGTTTTTGCTATATGCAGCATAAGAAATGTCTCGTTCGTATAAGTACGCCGTTCTTAGCTGGCCGGGCATTAACAAGTTACCCGACTTCCCGGATTTTTCGCTTACTTGTAGCTGTGCAGGCATCCCGGTTTCGTTTGCCTCTCAATATCGCACGCCTTTCGCAGTATTGAGTTGTAAGAGTGTAACCCTCTGTCTCTCCGCTATGCGGCCTACCGCCGATTACACAATGTGGAGAAAAAGAAAATCCGCAAATAGGTAGCAGCTATTTACGGATTTCTATATATAAACTCCAAATAGGATGTTTAATCAATTTATGTGGTAATACTGCTACTATTACGGATGCAAATATACTACTTAATTTATGAAGTATGCAAGAAGTTGACGATAAAAAATTGAGTGATCTCTCAAAAAGGTTTTTGCAAGCAATTTCATATTGTGGTTTGAGTGGGTATAAATTGAAGAAAGACAATATTATATCCAGTGAATCAACTCTTACCAGTATAAAAAAAGGGATTCAGTTACCAAGTAAAAAAACAATTGATGCTTTTTGTGAGAAGTATGATGTGAGCAGAGCATGGCTATATACTGGAGAAGGTTTGTTTGCAAAGACTCCATCAGGACAGATAGAACCTTCGGAGAAGGATATTAGGGATGCTCTGAAAAATGCGAGAATGCAATCAGACTCTACGATTAGTAAAGTAGCTCCTTATCTTCAAGATATTCTTGTAAAAGTAAAATATGTTCCGATAGATGCTGCGGCTTCATTTGTCGAAAGCTTATATAACACAGCTTATGAAATTGATTCTTATGGTGTCATGCCGGAAGAAGGTGAAGTGCTTGATGATTCTTATATGGTCTTTCAAGTACGTGGTGACAGCATGGAGCCAACTATACCGGACGGAGCTAAAATTCTTGCTCGCAAAATAGAAGAAGGTTTGTGGGAAAGCGCGTCAGGAGTTGTGAGTATTGTGTATGGGAAAACACTTTCAGTCAAGCGGATATTGAAAAACAGTCTTTTCTTGGATAATGTGCTGACTTTAAAGGCTGATAACCCCAAGCATGGCCAGTTAGATGTCGAGAGAAGAGAAATAAGGGGGATGTGGCAAGCATTACGCATAATAAGTCAAAAGATTATTTGATATGGAAGAAAGGGCTATTGACAGATTACGAAAATTTGCAAGGTATGCACGTGATAAGGGAGTTGTCAAAGGTGAGAACTCGTTTGAGGCTTATTGTGAATTATCAAATAGATACATTTATAATTCCATAAGGAACGGGAAGGGGGCTATTGGAACTGATATAATAGCTCGTATTGTGGATAAGTTCCCGGAATTGAATGTGAAGTGGCTTTGTACTGGCAAAGGGAATATGATTGAGACGGATATTGATGCGAATGTCAACTACAAAGCAGCTTATGAAGGTGCGATGATGCAGATAGAAGCACTGCATAAAATTATAGAAGAAAATAAGCGGAGATGATATAAATATGATACCATTAATATATTTTTAATAAGTATTTTATTGATTATCAGTATAATAGCAAAATGTGTTAGTCCCGTACGCACCGCATTAAACATTGAAAATCAATAGTTTAAAGAAGTAGTGCCCACTTTTACATCTGTTAATGTAAAGGTGGGCTTTTCGTTTTATTCAAGCACATTGTTGCGAGGGGAATGGTGATTTTCGAATATTACGGGAATATGAGTAATAAATGTTTCATAGTTGCTATTATTTGAGTTTAAAAGCTACTGGGACTGTATATTTCACCTTTATGGCTTTTCCTTTTAGTGTGCCGGGTTTCCATTTAGGAAGCATTTTTATCAGACGTAGTGCCTCATTATCCAAAGAAGACTCAACACTCCTTACTATGTTAGGTTCTATTATGTAACCGTCTTCGTCTATGATGAATTGAACAATAACTTTTCCTTGTATTCCTTCTGTTTGGGCTTTGGTTGGATATTGCATATTGTCGTTGATGAATTGTAACAATTTATCCATACCACCGGGAAATTCGGGCATGTCATCCACTACATGATAAACTTCATCTTCTTTTGGAGGAGCTTGAGTAGGAATAAATCCAGCTCCATAATTATCCGGTTTTTGGGGGATTTCTATTCTAATAGCATTTTTTATTTCTTGCTTATTATCAGTCAATCGAAATTCGGTCATCATCAATATGTCATGACGCAATGGAGTATCAGCATCAAGCATGACTTCATAGAAAAAACGGTAACGTCCCGGTTTATTGGAGTGAACTTCGGGATAAAGATTTGCTGTAAACAAATGATGCCCA
>NZ_MNQN01000072.1:0-6086 GCF_001915455.1 Bacteroides sp. 43_46
CAACAGAGGATAAAGGCGCCCGTACTCTTTCTCTGCCGATTGATACGCACCTGCACTATACAACACACGCGCATTCATCCACTCCCGACAGGCCTGCTCCACTTGCAAGTCATTCTTCAGGCGAAAACCGCCAATGATGCCTACTGATACAGCCAGCCCCAACCATTGCCAACGGTCGGCACCGGACAAGCACGCCACAAGCAATCCTCCAAATGTAACGATAAATACCGGAAGTTGTAGCGGATAGGAGGAAAAAGAGAATATCATCAAAGAAAGAATAGCCCCACAGATACCATAACGTCCTTTACGGACTCCCCTATACAAACACAGCACGACCACAACCAATAGACATACCGCCAAAGGAATGCCCAGTTCGACCGCAGCCTGCAGATATTCATTGAATGCATATTCCGGACTTCCCGCCACACGTTCCTCCCACGGTTCATAATCACCTGCTGCAAAATAAGTTTCCTGCGCATTTCCGTAGGCTGCTGCGAAATTATGAATCCCATATCCGGTCAACGGCTTTTCTGCAATGGCACGACAAGTTATCTTCCACATGAAAAGACGGCCACGTGCAGAATCGGGTTTCAAGACAAACAGTAAATAGCCTGCCAATAGCAAGACACAGAATCCACCGACCACTACCATCACCACACGCTGCCTTTGCTGCTGCCATAATAATCTGAACTTATCCGTCCAATCCATATGCCAAGCATATACACACAGACAGGAAACTCCTGCCGCCAACCATGCCGAACGGCTCATTCCTGCCGGAAGCACACAAAGGATAAGCAGCATCACACCACCAGCGACCATAGTTCCAGCCTTATCCATCACCTTTTCCCATCTTCTTCCATCATTCCGGTCAGAGCAGAGAATCTCCCCCCTCTTGGTCAGCCATTGATACAGACAGACCGGAAGTATCATGGCCAAATAGCCGGAATAAGGCCCCGGATTGAAGAAAGAACCTGTCAATACATACAAGGAATGGTTGGACACAGCATAACCATAAAGCTGCCTCAATCCCCAAACAGCCTCAATGCCCCCCAGCATTACCAATACCCACGAAACCGGTATAAAAAGAAAATACCTTTTTTCCATCATCAATCCAGCCATCAACAGACATCCTGCAACTACCAATGCACTTTTATCGAAATAGAGCCATTGCCCTATAACATCAGCTACAGGAAGTCCGGAAGAAACGTTACATGCCAAAGACAATAAAACTATACAAGCAATGTAGACCAAACTTCCAGTCAATAGATTACGTACATTATTCATTCTATCTATCAAATATTCAATAGTATTCTATAATTCACCAAAAGATTTGTTTCCCGTCTTTATATTCAAAAATCCGTTCATCTTTACCGGCTGTGTGATTCTTCAGATAAAATAAAGCACCTTGAAACCCTGAATAGACAATAGAATCTGACACAGCCATTTGCCGCCCGACAGAATTCCATTTTCCTCCACCCCAATAAAACAATTCATACAAATTACCTTTATAAATAAAATTCACCTCATTACGAGGAGTATACACCACCTTCTCCACACGATGGGGACTTCCAAAGTCCATCCCGGTCCATCCTCCATCCGGATGTATATAATCAAATGAAGTATCCGGATTACCGTCAAATGCGTTCAAATATTCATGTGTATTGTCTTCAAAACTTCCCGGAGTACCTATGATTTCCCCATATAGAGGTATGGTATCTTCCGTATTCTCATAAAAAGCCAGTTCCGAGATATTACAGAAACATCCGTCAGCACCCTTATAGCGCATATACCGATACGGTTTATCAGACTTCAACCGGGCCACAGTATATAGCCGATACGGAGCCTCCTTTATCAAAAGTAGAGTATCCTTCCACCCAAAGTCTGCCCGGTCGCTTCCTTCCACTACTCCCCCAATCATCCGGTCATTGAAAAGAACACTCAAAGTAAGATGGCACTTCCTATACAAGACCAATTCCTGCTTTTCAGCTTCCGGAACAATGAACCGTATCTTTCCGGTTTCACGCTCCAGAAGAAAAGGAGAAGATACTGCAGCGTATTCCTTTCCGTTCCAGGCAGCCAGCGTAAAGACCGCCCCGCCTCCCACATCCTCAAAACGAGCCTCCCCCTTCTTAAAGAAAGTATATCCTATAGGTTGCCATTGTAGTCTGTTGGCAAGGCACAAATACACCATATCCCCCTCACGAAACTGTCCGGAAAGCAAAGAATCCGGAAGAGCTACAGTCCAATTCCTGCTACCGGTATAAAGTGCAGTGACATCGCGGAAGAACGGACGTCGGAATGCCGGGTAAACATCGGAATATTTCCCCAGTTTCCGTACCGCCTCCTTATCAATACTATAGGTTGCCCGGTACATTTTTCCCCTCGAAATGCTATATTCTTCCGCTTTGCTCCATACTTCTTCATAAGGAAGATTTGCAATGTATGTCTTTCCTTCCTTATCCAAAACAAAATTCCAGAAATGAGAGGCATTGTTGTCTCCCAATACCATCACCCTATCTACTCCGCACGGAATGCCCAATGCCCGCAACACATATATCATGGCATCCGTAAACTCTCGGCAACTGCCCGTATGCCATTTCAGTACATCCGGTCCCAAATGAGGCCCCACCGGAAAAAGAGCCGTATTCCGGTAGTTCGCTTTCCGCAACGTATCCATCAACAACTGGGCGGCAACCTTAGGATTATCAGCCTCATCTGTCTTCCTGAATTCATCCAAAATCGGGCTATAGCACTCATAAATTTCTTTGCGCCAGAGAGAAAGCGGCTCATCCCCTATTCTATAAGGCAATATATATTCGCAGAAAGTATCAAAATCAACATGCTTTCCCCAAGGTTGCTCCCGCCAGACTTTGAATGCCCATTCTATATGATTGACCAAAAAAGCGGAATCCACCGTCATAATGTCCCTCTTATAAGTCAATTGATTTATAGAAAATTCTCCATCTGCTCTTTTCAAGGAATCAATCAACTCTTGCACATGCCTGGAATAAGGAAATGAAACGTATTCACTGAAATACTTCCTGTAATTCTCCAAGGCCTTTCCCTCGTAAGCACCATGAAAAGGCATATTCTCTATCAGAAAACAAGCAGCACGATATTTGTCACCGTCCTCTTCCTTGTAACGGTCCAGTACCTTTTGCAACTCCGCACGGTTATCACCGGCAAGATTCAAAGCTGTGTCCAACCACTGATTTTCCGAAGAACAAGCCATAAACAGACCTGCTGTAAACCATACCCATACACACCAATGTTTCATATCACTATTCCATTTTTTTCTATTCCAATCTGAAAGACAATCCAATCAATCCTTACAATCCGATACAAATACCTGCTTACCATCTTCCATATGAAATATCAGTTCTTCTTCTCCACGGGTACTGTCATGCAAATAGAGCAAAGCTCCCGATGGTATCCCGTCATATGGCAGAAAAGGTTTTTCTGCCATTTTCTTCCCCAATGAGTTCCAACAGCCCTCTCCCCAATAGAAGAGTTCATAACAATCCCCTATCCTGACAAAGTTATCATCGTTACGGGGCATATACATAAAATTGTCTATAGTAACAACCTTTCCAAAATCCACCGTTACACTTGCACCGGGTTTTGATGAAATGAAATACGACAACGGTTCATTATCATAGACCTGATAGGCAAAAGTATTTGCTGTGGCTGGAGCATCTCCCCAACTGTCTATAGGGACAATCTCTTCCTCTCCTTTATAAAAATGCATTTCGGCAACTTCCGCATATCCCTCTGCCGAAGAACAAAAACGGGCATAGCGACCCCTTACCGGTTTCTCAAGAATAACGTGATTATAATTGATACCGGGCGTATCTTTCACAGTACACAACAACTCCGCATTTTTAAAATCCTTATCACAAGCCGCCTCAAAATGCCCGTCTTTTATCCCTCCCATATAGTTCCTGATACGTTCCGAAAGAGGGTATTTCCGATACAATTCAGCAGAATAGCACTTGGAGGTATCTGCAACATAAGGATGTATATCCTTGCCATCAAAATAAAAAGGATTTCCAATAGGGCGATACTGCCCGTTTGCGAATGCCAACAATATATAAACCTGCCTCGAAGCCAAATTCCTGAAAAGCGCTTTTCCACTTTCTACCTTAGTAAAATCTATTCCCCGCCACCCATAAGCACTGAACAACCCCACATAAACATAATTCCCGTCCATCCCTTCTACCGGCAGTTCCAGATTCGAATCAAAATAATTATCCGACACTTTTCTTGCAAACACATCCTTAAAAGCAGCCGGTACGGACCGGTTCCGCATAAAATCACCATCCATGTCCCATTGCCTGCCAAAACACCGGCGGTAAACCACGCTCGGGCGCCGACTGTCAATATAGAAACTTCCCCGTTCCGGCTTCCGGGAAGGGAAAGTAAAAGGAAGGCAGACACCCGTTACATCCCTCACCACATTCCACACATGCCCTTTCCGTGTTTCCGCATTGAAAGTATAGAAATCATAGGCTACCGGGACGCCGATGGCCCGCATCACATAAATCATAAAATCACAAGCATCCTGACACTTGCCGATACGATTATGCAGCAGGTACTCTCCTCCCAAATGCGGATAGTTAAAGACCCACGTAAACCGGTAAGGGTCTTCCTTCTGCAAATACTCCCAAACTACGCTAATCGCCTCCACTACATCGATACCCGTATAAACCTCGTCCAGCAAAAAGGAATAACGGTCATGGTATATCTGCCGCCAGTTGTCCGGAGTCTCATTTCCGATACGATAGGGAAGCAGCCATTCACAGAAATCTGCAAAAGAAAGGGAAGCATTCCACGGACGCTTTTTCCAACCATCAAAAGCCAAATCAATGTTATTTATCAAGAATTCAGCCCTTATATTCAGTACATCCGGTTTTCTCTGCAATCCGGAAGGGGTATAATAATCCCAATCCGGTACGGCAGTATCCTTCAGCATCACCCCATAAGCATCTGCCGAAGCCAGCACTGTTTTCAAAGAATCCAGTTCTTCACCTTCAAGGGCATAGTGATAAGGCATATTTTCTATCAAGAAACAAGCGGCTTTATATTTTTCAGGCTCATCTTTATAATGTTCCAGTACCTTTTCCAGTTCGCCTTTGTTGGTTGCAGCACACTCCAGTGCGTACTCCAATCTGCCGGAAGCATTGCAAGCCTCCAATATCCCGGCAATCAATAATATCCAGAGCAATTTAAACAGAACTTTCATCTTAGTCTATTCTTTTAAAGATACGTTTCCATCTCATTTTTCCAGTATTCGGGCTGACGGACTTCCATACCAGCCATGCCCTTCCCACTATAAATGGTTCCGGCAGTAATCCCCAGTAGCGGGAATCTTTTGAATTCACCATCTTGTCACCCGAAACAAAATAATAGTTCTCACAGAAGCGGTAATTGTGTATCACACTGTCCCCCAGCAGAACCGAATCTCCATGCAATGTCAGTTTCTTTTTCTGTTCCCACTCTATCACGTTCCGATACAGCAACCGTGTTTCCGGATTCATTCCTACCACGCTGCCTTTGGCCGGTATATAAAGAGGCCCAAACTCGCTGATAGTCCACCCATTACAGCCACCATCGGGAAAGCTCTTAAGAACAAGGCCCCGTTCCTCCGTCATGCCCGAAGATATCAATTTACCTAATTCCTCCTGCGCCTGCACATTTCCTGCGATACCATCAAATCCGGACACACGATAATGTGTATTCCTTATCTCCAACGTATCACCCGGCACGGCGATACAGCGCTTCACGTAATACAACATCACGTCCAGCGCAATGCTGTCCCACCTGCCCGGATAAGGAAAATTGAACACTAGTACATCATTCCGCTGAAAATTTCTCCATCCGGACATACGTTGTATCTTCACCTCCTTTTTCTCCACGGCATCAAGCACATTGAATAGGCGTGCTCCACCCGAACATTTATCCACCAGAATACAATCACCCGCCAGCAACGATGGTTCCATCGAGTCCGACGGTATCTTGAAGGAGGTCACCACAAACACCTGCAATACTATCAGTATCACAACAAGCAGGCACAGACAGAATAATAC
>NZ_MNQN01000073.1:0-6011 GCF_001915455.1 Bacteroides sp. 43_46
ATAGAACAAAGTATAAATCAAATAAATAATTGTCAGAATGAACGTTTCATTACAAAACATTGACAAAGTAAGCGCAGAGCTTACTGTAAAGCTTGAGAAAGCCGATTATCAGGAGAAAGTAGACAAAGAGTTGAAATCACTCCGTCAGAAGGCACAGATCCCGGGATTCCGTAAAGGTATGGTTCCTACAAGTCTTATTAAAAAGATGTATGGTAAGTCGGTGATTGCAGAGGTAGTGAATAAGACGCTGCAAGAAGCTGTTTACAATTATATTAAAGAAAATAAGGTGAATATGTTGGGCGAACCGTTGCCTAACGAAGAAAAACAGCAGAATATCGACTTCGATACAATGGATGAATTTGATTTCGTGTTCGATATTGCTTTGGCACCCGAATTTAAAGCGGAAGTAAGCACTAAAGATAAAGTCGATTATTATACGATTGAGGTATCTGACGAGATGATCGACAATCAGGTGAAGATGTATACTCAACGCACCGGCAAATACGATAAAGTAGATGCTTACGAAGATAATGATATGCTGAAAGGCCTGTTGGCTCAGTTGGACGAAGAAGGTAACACGAAAGAAGGCGGTATTCAGGTAGAAGGTGCTGTTTTGATGCCTTCTTATATGAAGAATGACGACCAGAAAGCTATCTTTGCTAATGCGAAGGTAAACGATGTGCTGGTGTTCAACCCGAATGTGGCTTATGACGGTCACGCTGCTGAGTTGGGTTCTTTATTGAAAATCGACAAGGAAATCGCTAAGGATGTTAAGTCTAACTTTAGCTTTCAGGTAGAAGAAATCACTCGTTTTGTTCCGGGCGAACTGACTCAGGAAGTGTTCGATCAGGCATTCGGTGAGGGCGTTGTGAAGACTGAAGAAGAATTCCGCGCTAAGATCAAAGAAGAAATTGCTGCAAGATTTGTTGCAGACAGCGATTATAAGTTCTTGATTGATGTTCGCAAGGTATTGATGGATAAAGTAGGTAAACTGGAATTCCCGGATGCACTGCTGAAACGTATTATGTTGCTGAACAACGAAGAAAAGGGCGAAGAATATGTTGCTGAAAACTATGATAAGAGTATTGAAGAACTGACTTGGCACCTGATTAAAGAACAGCTGGTAGAAGCAAACAATATCAAGGTAGAACAGGAAGATGTGCTGAAAATGGCAAGAGATACAACAAAGGCACAGTTTGCTCAATATGGTATGCTTTCTATTCCTGATGATGTACTTGACAACTATGCACAGGAAATGTTGAAGAAGAAAGAAACTATCAACAATCTGGTGAGTCGTGTTGTAGAAGTGAAGTTGGCTGCTGCCTTGAAGGCACAGGTTACTTTGGAGAACAAGAACGTTTCTATCGAGGAATTCAATAAGATGTTTGAATAAACGTTCGGCTGAACAGAATATAAAGTCACAGAAACACAGAGTTTTTATAAAATTATAACTCTGTGTTTTTTTGTGTCTCTGTATTCTTTTTCGTTTCTTTGTACTTACGTTTATTTTTAATTAATAAGAAAGGAACAATAACATGGATGATTTTAGAAAATACGCAACCAAGCATTTAGGAATGAATGGCATGGTTTTGGACGATGTGATTAAATCGCAAGCCGGGTATTTGAATCCTTATATTCTGGAAGAAAGACAGTTGAATGTAACTCAGCTTGACGTATTCTCCCGCTTGATGATGGACCGCATTATTTTCCTCGGTACACAGGTGGACGATTATACTGCTAATACGCTTCAGGCACAGTTGCTGTATTTGGACTCTGTTGATCCGGGCAAGGATATTTCTATTTATATCAACTCTCCGGGCGGAAGTGTGTACGCCGGACTGGGCATTTACGATACGATGCAGTTTATCTCGAGTGATGTGGCTACGATTTGTACAGGTATGGCGGCTTCTATGGCAGCTGTATTGCTGGTTGCCGGTAAAGAAGGCAAGCGTTCTGCACTGCCTCACTCGCGTGTCATGATTCACCAGCCGATGGGAGGCGCACAGGGACAGGCCTCGGATATTGAAATTACTGCCCGTGAAATTCAAAAATTGAAGAAAGAACTTTATACGATTATCGCCGATCATTCGCATACTGATTTTGATAAGGTATGGGCGGACTCTGACCGTGACTACTGGATGACAGCACAGGAAGCGAAAGAGTACGGCATGATTGATGAAGTATTGATTAAGAAATAAAAATGGCTGATTCAAAAGCAAAGAAAAAGTGTAGCTTCTGCGGTCGGTCGGAGAATGAAGTTGGATTCCTGATTACGGGAGTAAACGGTTATATCTGCGACAGTTGTGCCACCCAAGCTTATGAGATTACTCAGGAAGCGTTGGGCGAAGTCAAGAAAAGCGCCGGAGCTACCAAACTTAATTTAAATGAACTACCCAAACCGGTAGAAATCAAGAAATTCCTTGACCAGTATGTAATAGGACAGGATGACGCCAAGCGTTTTCTTTCCGTATCGGTCTATAACCATTATAAACGTTTGCTCCAAAAGGATAGTGGAGATGATGTGGAAATTGAAAAATCGAACATCATTATGGTGGGTAGCACCGGAACCGGAAAAACATTGCTGGCTCGTACGATTGCCAAGTTGCTCCATGTTCCGTTTACAATTGTGGATGCTACGGTACTGACGGAAGCCGGTTATGTGGGAGAGGATATTGAAAGTATTCTAACCCGTCTGCTTCAGGTGGCTGATTATAATGTACCGGAAGCTGAACAGGGAATTGTATTTATTGATGAGATCGACAAGATCGCCCGCAAAGGAGATAATCCTTCTATCACTCGTGACGTGAGCGGTGAAGGTGTACAACAGGGATTACTGAAACTGCTCGAAGGTTCCGTGGTGAATGTGCCCCCACAGGGAGGCCGTAAGCACCCCGACCAAAAGATGATTCCGGTAAATACCAAGAATATCCTCTTTATTTGTGGCGGTGCTTTCGATGGTATTGAAAAGAAAATCGCACAACGACTGAATACGCATGTTGTAGGCTATACAGCTTCGCAGACAACAGCGAGGATTGATAAGAATAACATGATGCAGTATATTGCTCCCCAGGATTTGAAGTCATTCGGACTGATTCCCGAAATAATCGGTCGTCTGCCAGTATTGACTTACCTCAATCCTCTGGACCGTGATGCGCTTCGTGCTATCCTTACCGAACCCAAAAACTCTATCATCAAACAGTATGTTAAACTGCTTGAAATGGATGGTATCAAGTTGACATTTGAAGATTCTGTCTTTGAATATATTGTCGATAAGGCGGTTGAATATAAGCTTGGTGCTCGTGGATTGCGTTCCATTGTGGAAACGATTATGATGGATGTCATGTTTGAAATCCCTTCGGGAAGCAAAAAAGAGTATGAAGTGACGCTGGATTACGCGAAGCAGCAACTGGAAAAAGCAAACATGGCAAGGCTGCAAACCGCTTAAAATCAAAAAGTAAGGCGATTGTAAATGAAGGCTTCTGTTTTTTCTTGAAAATATTAGTCGTATTTTGCTTGGTAATTACGAAGTTGTTTATAACTTTGTTTGGTTCTCTTGAAAAAGAGTGCTTTGCTTAAAGTTAAACCATGAACTGAATAAAACAACCTAAGTTAAGATGGCAGGGAAGATTAATTTAATAAATGAACTGAAGAAGTGTTTCGGATTTAATAAATTCAAGGGAAACCAGGAAGCAATCATTCAGAACTTGCTTGATGGTAGAGACACCTTTGTACTGATGCCTACCGGTGGCGGGAAATCCTTATGCTATCAGTTACCTTCGCTCTTGATGGAAGGAACGGCAATTGTAATTTCTCCGCTTATTGCGTTGATGAAGAACCAAGTGGATGCAATGCGTAATTTTAGTGAAGAAGATGGTATCGCCCATTTTATTAATTCTTCATTAAACAAAGGCGCGATAGACCAAGTGAAGTCTGACATCCTTGCCGGAAAGACAAAATTGTTATATGTGGCTCCGGAGTCTTTGACAAAGGAAGAGAACGTAGATTTTTTGCGCTCGGTGAAAATTTCGTTTTACGCGGTAGACGAGGCTCACTGTATTTCCGAATGGGGGCATGACTTCCGGCCGGAATATCGGCGGATTCGTCCTATCATCAACGAGATCGGAAAGGCTCCGTTGATAGCACTTACTGCAACGGCAACGCCAAAGGTGCAGCACGATATCCAGAAGAATCTGGGAATGGTGGATGCACAGGTTTTCAAGTCATCGTTCAACCGTCCGAACCTGTATTATGAGGTACGCGCGAAAACTGCTAATATTGATCGTGATATTATCAAGTTTATCAAGAATAATCCGGAAAAATCGGGTATCGTTTACTGCCTTAGTCGGAAGAGAGTAGAAGAACTTGCTGAAATTCTTCAGGCAAACGGTATCAACGCGCGTCCTTACCATGCGGGTATGGACTCATTGACGAGGACGAAGAATCAGGATGATTTCCTGATGGAAAAAGTGGAAGTCATTGTGGCTACGATCGCTTTCGGTATGGGGATTGATAAACCGGATGTGCGGTTTGTGATTCACTACGATATCCCGAAAAGCTTGGAAGGATATTACCAGGAAACGGGGCGCGCCGGTAGAGATGGCGGTGAAGGTCAGTGCATAACCTTTTATACAAACAAAGACTTGCAGAAACTGGAAAAGTTCATGCAAGGGAAACCTGTGGCAGAACAGGAAATTGGCAAGCAGCTTCTGCTGGAAACCGCTGCTTATGCCGAATCTTCCGTATGCCGACGTAAGACATTACTACATTATTTCGGTGAAGAGTACACGGAAGAAAATTGTGGAAATTGTGACAACTGTTTAAACCCTAAAAAACAAGTGGAGGCTCAAGAATTATTGTGTGCCGTGATTGAAGCGATTATCGCGGTGAAAGAAAACTTTAAGGCAGATTATATCATTGACATATTACAAGGTAGAGAGACTTCGGAGGTACAGGCTCATTTGCATGAGGACCTCGAAGTATTTGGCTCAGGTATGGGCGAAGAAGACAAAACATGGAATGCAGTAATCCGTCAGGCTCTGATAGCAGGCTATTTGAGCAAAGATGTAGAACATTACGGTCTTTTGAAAGTGACGGAAGAAGGACACAAGTTCTTGAAGAAACCTAAATCATTCAAGATAACGGAGGATAATGACTTTGAAGAAGTGGAGGAGGAAGTACCGGCACGCGGCGGTGGCTCTTGTGCAGTAGACCCTGCTCTTTATTCAATGTTGAAAGACTTGAGGAAGAAGCTCTCTAAGAAACTGGAAGTTCCTCCTTATGTAATTTTCCAGGACCCGTCTTTGGAAGCAATGGCTACTATCTACCCGGTAACACTGGAAGAGCTACAGAATATTCCCGGTGTAGGTGCCGGAAAGGCGAAACGCTACGGTGAAGAATTCTGTAAACTGATTAAACGTCACTGTGAAGAGAATGAAATAGAACGTCCCGAAGACTTGCGTGTACGTACGGTTGCTAATAAGTCGAAAATGAAAGTGTCTATCATTCAGGCTATTGACCGTAAGGTAGCCTTAGATGATATTGCTCTATCCAAAGGTATTGAATTTGGAGAACTGTTGGATGAAGTAGAAGCAATTGTCTATTCCGGAACCAAACTGAATATTGATTACTTCTTGGAAGAGATCATGGATGAAGATCATTTGCTTGACATCTACGATTATTTTAAGGAGTCTACGACAGACAAGATTGATGATGCACTTGATGAACTGGGGGATGACTTCACTGAAGAAGAAGTTCGTTTGGTACGTATTAAGTTCATCTCTGAAATGGCAAACTAAAAAAAGCGAAAAAAATAGGCGTGCAGGTATGCGGTTTTGAATAAAAACCGTATGTTTAGATTGGGTTCTGTTTGTCAGTAACTTACAAAGTTAGTTCCTCAAATTTGTACTTATCTAGCCTTGTTTGAACGACACAAAGATAGGATTAATTATGTATAAGGCATAATTTTGAGATTAGAATTTTAGTCTGCATTTAGATGTGACAATTCATATTTA
>NZ_MNQN01000126.1:0-180845 GCF_001915455.1 Bacteroides sp. 43_46
TTTGAAACTTTTTTGTAACACGCTGATTGACAAGGATGTTGTAGAACATAAATTTTACTGCAGGGAGAACCCATGTAGAATGACTACACATTATTATATTCACACGCGAGAGGAAGGGAAGGGAATGAGACTGTAGAAAAGAAATAAGTACTGTAAGCAAATTTATTCGGTTTCTCAAAAAACAATGCTGATACATAAAGTTGATAATAACCGATTCTGGCATTCACCTACCACCTCCCCCTACGGGGACTCCTCCTTCCAGAAGGAGGAGAATAGAGGATACTATCGACTATAAACTAGCAAATCATTATTTTACAGATTCAACTTACAAACAAATTGGAAGAAAAACTGATTCATCAAATTCATTTCTCATATTCTCATACTTTCGGAATAACGCGTTTATTATCAGATAAATGATGTATGAGAAATAAAATAACAGACAGCCATTTCTCATAGTATTCGGGATTATTTCTCATAGAATTCGTTGTGTTCTCATATAGCTTCATAAATCAAATTTCAATATACGACACATTTGAACTAATATTAAATTGTAGAATATAGACTGTTAAATAAATGGTAAATACCTTATAGTTAGAGACTCTTCACCTATTTATAACAGATAATCGATAAGACATATAATTCGTTCCACTACAGTGAATAGTTCTGCGCACTCTAGTAGCAAGAACCGGCTACTAGAGTGAAAAAGCCTGTGCACTGAAGTGGAACAAAAGAGATGATAGTAGAAATTCACAAGGATAAAGGCATAATATAACAAGGGCATTAGGATAGAATATGGTATGTAAAGGGAAGACTTCAGAAAAAGAAGCATATATCAGGAGAACAATATGGAGTAGTGAGAAAAAGAACGGGGGGCTATGAGAAATAAAGAAGAAAGAGTATGAGAAATGACTGAATTATGAGGGAAAACAACAGAAAAACTATGAGAAATACCTCTGTGTTATTTTATTTCTCATACATCATTTATCTGATAATAAACAAGTTATCCCGAAAGTATGAGAATATGAGAAATGAATTTGATAAATTCGGTTCTTCTTCAAATTTGGTGGTAATTTAACCAGTCGTGGTATCTCTATTCCCCTCCTTCGGGGAGTGGCTGAAAGCCGGGGTGGTAAGTAGATACACAATGCTGATAATAACAGACTTACGCATTCACCTACCACCTCCCCCTACGGGGACTCCTCCTTCCCGAAGGAGGAGAATGGAGAATACTATCGTTTGCCACCAAATCTGAAAAAGAACCTTTACTACATGAATCAGACGAGAAACCAAAGAATTATTCTTTCTGTTAAAACCTCCACAAGCGATAAACAAAAATATCCCCCGGCTGTTACATAGGCAACTTAAACATATTAACCTAAACATAAAAATTATGGCTAGAGAAAGTGTAAAAATCCTACAAGGGAAATTGGATGTAGAAAGTTTGATTTCACAGTTGAACGCAGCATTAGCTGAGGAATGGTTAGCATACTACCAGTATTGGGTAGGTGCATTAGTAGTGGAAGGCGCTATGCGTGCCGATGTACAAAGTGAGTTCGAGGAACATGCCGAGGAGGAACGCCGCCATGCACAACTACTCGCCAACCGTATCATCGAGTTAGAAGGAGTTCCGGTACTGGACCCTCAAAAATGGTTCGAACTAGCCAGATGCAAATATGATGCTCCGCAAGAGTTTGATTCAGTAAGTTTATTGAAAGACAATGTGGCTTCCGAACGTTGTGCAATCATTCGTTACCAAGAAATCGCCGACTTTACTAACGGGAAAGATTTTACCACCTGTGACATCGCAAAACATATTCTTGCTGAAGAAGAAGAACATGAACAGGATTTGCAGGATTATCTGACGGATATTGTCAGAATGAAGAAATCATTTCTCGAAAAGTAAATTCTAATTTAATAATGATTAGGTAAGAGAGGGGCATCCATTTACAGGATATACCCTCTTTTATGTATATAGTACGATAAAAACAAAACTATTTTAGAGTAAATCAAGAAGAAATCTTTCTTTTTTCGTATTTTTGTCCCAATATGCACGTTTAATCCAAATAGGTAACGAACATTTGCGAAGAGAATGAAAGTAATTGATTTAATAAATAACAGCAAAAAAACAGCCTTTTCTTTCGAAATCCTCCCTCCACTGAAGGGTACGGGGATTGAAAAGTTATATCAAACAGTCGATACGCTCCGGGAATTTGACCCGAAATATATCAATATCACCACGCATCGCAGCGAATACGTATATAAAGACCTCGGCAACGGCCTGTTTCAACGGAACCGTTTGAGAAGACGTCCGGGAACTGTCGCTGTGGCTGCTGCCATTCAGAACAAATATAATATCACCGTAGTTCCGCATATTCTGTGCAGTGGTTTCACACGCGAAGAAACTGAATATGTACTGCTTGATCTCCAGTTTCTGAATATCACCGACTTGTTGGTGCTGCGCGGAGACAAGGCGAAGCATGAGTCTGTATTTACTCCGGAAGGCGACGGATACCACCACGCCATTGAATTGCAGGAGCAAATCAACAACTTCAATAAGGGAATCTTTGTAGACGGTTCGGAGATGAAAGTCACCGCCAGTCCGTTCTCTTATGGCGTAGCTTGTTATCCGGAGAAGCATGAAGAAGCTCCCAATATAGAATCCGACCTCTATTGGCTGAAAAAGAAAGTGGAAGCAGGTGCAGAATATGCCGTGACGCAACTATTTTATGATAATAAGAAATATTTCGAATTTGTGGAACAGGCAAAGGCGGCGGGTATCAACATCCCTATCATTCCGGGAATCAAACCTTTCAAAAAACTATCCCAATTAAGCATGATTCCTAAGACATTTAAAGTGGACTTGCCGGAAGATTTAGTAAAGGAGGCCTTAAAATGCAAAAACGATGCTGAAGCCGAACGGGTCGGTATCGAATGGTGCGTGACACAATGCAAGGAATTGATGTCCCACGGAGTCCCAAGTATTCATTTCTACTCTATCGGAGCAGTAGACAGTATCAAAGAAGTAGCCAAAATCATTTATTGATATGTTTTTTAGAGACGTAATCGGACAAGAAGAAATCAAGCGACGGCTCATTCAGGAAGTGAGAGAGGGACGGATTCCGCACGCCCAGCTCATCTGCGGCCCGGAAGGAGTCGGAAAAATGCCGTTAGCTATTGCTTACGCACGTTATATCAGCTGCACCAACCGGGGCGAGACTGATGCTTGCGGCGTCTGTCCGTCCTGCGTAAAATTCAATAAGCTGGTACATCCGGACGTACATTTTGTTTTCCCTATCGTCAAAAGTGCGAAGGGGAAAAAGGAGGTATGCGATGATTATATCGCCGACTGGCGGCCGTTTGTTATCAACAATCCCTATTTCAATCTCAATCACTGGCTGAACGAAATGGACGCCGAAAACTCGCAAGCATTGATTTATGCCAAAGAGAGTGACGAGATATTGAAGAAGCTCAGTCTGAAATCCAGTGAAGGCGGATTTAAGATTACGATTGTATGGCTACCGGAAAAAATGCACCCGGTATGTGCCAATAAATTGCTGAAATTACTGGAAGAACCACCCGAGAAGACGGTTTTCCTGCTTGTATCGGAAGCGCCGGATATGATTCTGCCGACTATTCTGAGCCGTACACAGCGTATGAATGTTCGGAAGATTGACGAAGCCAGTATCGACCGGATATTACAGTCAAAATATAGCATTCAGCCTGCCGACAGTCTTTCCATTGCCCACCTGGCAAACGGTAATTTTATAAAAGCGCTTGAAACAATTCATCTGAACGAGGAGAACCAACAGTTCTTTGATTTATTCGTCAGCCTGATGCGGTTGTCTTATCAACGGAAAATCAGGGAGATGAAGATGTGGAGCGAGCAAGTGGCAGGTATGGGACGCGAACGGCAGAAGAACTTTCTGGAATATTGCCAGCGCATGATCCGGGAGAACTTTATCTTCAACCTGCATCAACGCGACCTTACTTATATGACTATCAACGAACAGAATTTTGCAATCCGCTTTGCTCCTTTCGTCAACGAACGTAACGTCATGGGTATCATGGACGAGCTAAGCGAAGCACAACTGCATATTGAACAGAATGTAAATGCTAAAATGGTATTTTTCGACTTCTCATTGAAGATGATCGTACTGTTGAAGCAATAATAAATATATAAACTATGGAATATAAACTTCATAATGGGAGCGGCAGCCTTTGTTGCAAAGGATGCTCCCGCCAAGATAAAAAGCTGAACACCTACGATTGGCTGGCAGACATACCGGGCAATGCGGAAGAAAGTGATATGGTAGAGGTACAATTCAAAAATACCCGCAAAGGGTATTATCGCAACAGCAATAAAATCAAACTGGAAAAGGGAGACATTGTTGCCGTTGAAGCTGCCCCCGGACATGACATTGGCGTAGTAACCCTTACCGGCAGACTTGTCCCCCTGCAAATGAAGAAAGCCAACTTCAAAGCGGATGCGGAAATCAAACGAATCTACCGGAAAGCCAAACCGGTGGACATGGAGAAGTTCAACGAAGCAAAAGATAAAGAACACGCTACCATGATCCGTGCACGCCAGATTGCATTGAACTTGAATCTGAACATGAAAATCGGAGATGTGGAATATCAAGGAGACGGTAACAAGGCTATCTTCTATTACATCGCCGACGAACGGGTAGACTTCCGCCAACTGATTAAGGTATTAGCCGAAGCTTTCCGAGTACGTATCGAGATGAAGCAGATCGGTGCCCGTCAGGAAGCCGGACGTATCGGTGGAATCGGTCCTTGCGGACGTGAACTTTGTTGTGCTACCTGGATGACGAGTTTTGTTTCCGTATCTACCAGCGCCGCACGTTTCCAGGATATCTCACTCAACCCCCAGAAACTTGCCGGACAGTGTGCAAAACTGAAATGCTGCCTGAACTACGAAGTAGACTGTTACGTAGAAGCACAGAAACGTCTGCCTTCTAAAGAGATTGAGCTGGAAACCAAGGATGGTACTTTCTATTTCTTCAAGGCCGACATCCTCAGCAACCAAGTTTCTTATTCTACAGATAAGAACTTCCCTGCCAACTTAGTCACTATTAGCGGGAAACGTGCTTTTGAAGTGATCGGCATGAATAAGAAGGGTATGAAACCGGACAGCCTGCTTGAAGAAGAAAGGAAAGCGGAGCCGAAGAAACCGATAGACTTGTTGGAACAGGAAAGTGTAACCCGTTTCGACCGTAGCCGTAATAACAGTAAGGAAGGAAATAACGCCAACCGAAACAAGAAAAAGAAAAAAGGAACTCCCAACAACAACCGACCGCAACAACAAGTAGAAGGGACTAATCGTCCGCAGCAACCGCAACGGGAAAACGAGGGTCGTCCACAACCTGCGGAAAACGGAAACAGAGGAGATCGGGAAAACAGACCAAGAAATAATAATAACAACCGGAACAGAGGACAAAACCAGGGACGGAATAATGAGAACAGACGTCCGGAGAGAAGACAGGAACGGCCACAAAACCAGGAACGCCCGCAAGGTCAGGAACGTGAACGCCCTGCAAGACCAGAACCCAGACCGGAAAGATACCCAAATCAAGCGAAACCGCAAAATAATGAAAAGCCTTCTCAGGAATAGTTTATTCTGTCTGCTCGGTATTTGCCTAATGGCTGCCTGCAATGAGAATACCGTGTATCACTCCTATCAGTCCCTTCCCGACGAAGGGTGGGGAAAGAGTGATACACTCTCTTTTCTGATTCCTGTCACCGACAGTATTCCGCCTACACTCAGATTATTCGCGGAGGTTCGCAACAGAACAGATTACCCTTATCATAACCTGCATCTATTTATCAGTCAAAACCTGCAAGACTCTACGGTATGGCGGACGGATACTATTACTATAAACCTGGCTGATTCCACGGGAAGGTGGATCGGAAATGGTTGGGGAAGTATCTATCAATCAGCGGTCTTTATCAAATCCGTACGTCCTTTGTATCCTGCTAATTACACCTTCAAAATTATGAACGGGATGAAAGATGAGAAGTTGTCCGGAATCAATGACATTGGTATCCGAATTGAAAGACAGGAGAATTAGAAAATAAACGAACTAGAGTCTCCTGCCGCGCCCTGCATCTATCCGCAGGAAAATAAACAGCAATATCGTAAATCCCCATAAAGAAGAACCTCCGTAACTAAAGAAGGGTAATGGGATACCAATTACAGGAGTCAGCCCTAACACCATCCCTATATTGATAAATAGGTGAAAGAGGAAAATACTCACGACCGAATACCCATATACGCGACCGAAAGCAGACGGTTGCCTTTCGGAAAGGAATATCAATCTCAATATCAAAATAAGAAAAGCCAGCAAGACCGCGGCCGAACCTACAAACCCTTGTTCCTCTCCCACCGTACAGAAAATGAAGTCGGTATCCTGCTCAGGGACGTATTTCAATTTGGTTTGCGTTCCGTTCAAAAAGCCTTTCCCTGTCAATCCGCCGGAACCGATAGCAATCTTGGACTGGTTTACATTGTAGCCGGCACCGGTTAAATCTTCTTCCAAACCCAATACTACTTTAATACGGATTTGCTGATGCGACTCTAATATATTATCGAAGACATAGTTACTGGAATATAAGAATCCAATGGAGCCGATTGAGAATAAAGCAATCAGGAAATAAGAGCGCTGACGCTCGCTCAATGCCAAGTAAATCAAATAACCTACCACAACGACACAAAGCCCCCACTGCACCCAGACCAGACTGAAATGGATCCAATATTCGGATATCAGATAAGCGATAAGCAAGACAATCAAACTTCCTCCGATAATATTCCGGGCAGGTTCCCACCGCTTGCGGTATACCCACACCATACCACCGGCAAATAATAAGATCAGCAGCAACACAATAAACTCTCCCAACGGAGTCGGTGTATCGGCTATGAATACTTCATCGAAGCGGATGCCTACCACAAAATAGATGACCGCACATACCCCCGAAAAAAGTACCACACCCGGCATTCCCTCCCGGTAAAGCACCAAGAAGAAAGCAAGATAGACCAAGGCAGAACCTGTCTCCCGCTGACCGATAATCAACAACATCGGAAGGAGGATAATAAAACCCAGTACCAGAGCACATTTCTCTTTCTTTATGCTGAATGAATAGGAGTTTATATATTTGGCCAATGCCAATGCGGTAGCAAACTTGGCAAATTCGGCTGGCTGCAGGCTGACAGGCCCCATTACCAACCAAGAACGGGAGCCTTTGGTATCCGGCGCGATAAAAATAGTAACGATAAGCAAAATTATCATTCCTATATATATAATGTACGCGAACATATCATACATCCGGTCTTCCAACATCAACAACACGAAACCGAGACCGAAGGAACAGATAATCCAGACAAATTGCTTGCCTGCACGGGTAGAGAAGTCGAGGAAGTCACGATCACCATAGTCATAGCTGGCTCCACAGACACTGAACCACCCGCCGACAATCAGAAGCAGGTAAATGCAAATCGTTACCCAATCCAGTGATTTCCACAAACTATCGTTCCTCGTTACCATACAATATCACTCTGTTACTAAATTCTTCTGCTCTCAATTCATTCTCGGGAGATAGTTTGCCTTTCAAGTACTGCTCCATAAGCAATGCCCCGAAAGGTACTCCGTATGTAGCTCCCCAACCTCCATTCTCCACATACACGGCAATGGCTATCTTCGGCTTGTTCATCGGCGCAAAGCCCATAAATACAGAATGGTCATGTCCGCGGTTCTGCGCCGTACCTGTCTTTCCACAAGCTTCCAAGTCCGGAACCATTACCGACAACATACGGCAAGTTCCGCCTGTAGCAGCTCCGCGCATCCCTTCCACCACCGATTCATAATGCCGTTTCTCAATTGTAGTATAACGTGGCGTACGATAAATACTATCCAACTGATTATCTTGAATCTCCTTCACAATATGCGGTGTGATAAAATATCCGCGATTGGCAATCGTTGCACCCAGATTGGCTATCTGGAGAGGAGTAGCCAGAATTTCTCCCTGCCCGATCGAAATACTGATTACCGTCAGTCCATTCCAATGGCCGCGATAAGCCTTATCATAGAACTGTGCATTCGGAATCAAACCACGTTTCTCTCCGGGCAAATCAACACCTAACTTATAACCGAAGCCTTGGGAAACCATGTGATCTTTCCAGACTGTAATTGCGTTTTGCGGTGAACCGTATTTACGGTCGCCGAACATACGGAACAGTCCCCAACAAAAATAAGAGTTGCACGATGTAGCAATAGCAGGAATAAGTGGTATCGGTGCTCCGTGGGCATGACATCCCACCGTCAGCCTGCCGTAATGGAAACCGCGCGAACAAGGGAAAGAAGGAGCCTGCTCAGTCACAATGCCTTCCTGCAAAAAAGTTAATCCCTGTGCCGTCTTAAAAGTAGAACCCGGAGGATATACTCCCATCAATGCACGATTCAGAAGCGGTTTCATCTTATCACGCTGCAACATCAGATGGTTCTTTCCACGCTGACGGCCAATCATCAAATGCGGGTCGTAATTCGGCGAAGATACCAGACAAAGAATCTCTCCTGTCTCCGGCTCAATAGCAACAATACTTCCGATCTTATTTTTCAGTAACCGTTCACCCAACATCTGCAAGTCAATATCCAAACTGAGTGTCAAGTTCTTTCCGGGTACGGAAGGACGGTCATATTCTCCGTCCATATAATGCCCCTGAATACGTCCGTGCGCATCACGAAGCAGAATTTCAATGCCTTTCTCTCCACGCAGATACTTCTCATACGATTTCTCTACACCCAACTTGCCGACATAATCGCCACGAATGTAGTAGCCTTCTTCATCGGCTTCCATTTCTTTTGCCGAGACTTCTCCAATATCACCCAAGGCGTGCGCGGCAGCATCATAAGAGTATTGGCGAATCGTACGCCGCTGGATATAGAAGCCACGGAATTTAAACAACTTCTCCTGAAAGACGCCACATTCTTCCGCCGAAAGTTGCGACATAAACAATTGATTAGTGTATCTGGAATATCCCGGATTCCGGCGACGGTCTTTCATGTCGCTCATGATTTTCAGGAATTGAGCACGAGTAATATTCAACGACTGGCACAGGTCGAGTGTATCCAAGTTCTCTACTTCTTTCGGGACAATCGTTATATCATAAGCAGGCTGGTTAAAAACCAGCAACTTACCTGTACGGTCATAGATAGCTCCGCGCGAAGGATATTGAATTTTATTCAGGAACGCATTGCTATCGGCGTTCTTCTTATAATCATCGGTAGTAATCTGCAATACAAAAAGACGGATCAGATAAATCAGCACAATAGACAGTGCAATTCCCCCGATAACAAATTTCCGTTTCTCCAGTCTATAATCTTTTGCCATCGCTATCTCCTTATGCCTTCCACAGCTACAATACAAGTTACAGTCAGAACGGTACACAATGCCACCCGCAGCAGCAACAGCCAAATACCGGAAAACGAGAAGAACTCAATAGAGAGTAAAGCCAGACTATGTATAAAAACACTTGCAGTAGTATATTTCAGAAAAGGAGTGATTCCCATACTCTTGAAAGAAGGTACGAGATTGTCCTGATTATCGCGGGGAGTGAACAAACGCAATAAAGAAGGACGAAGAAAAGCAAGCAACACGGTTGCTGCTGCATTCATTCCCGGAGTATCGGAAAACACGTCAATGGTAAGCCCGAAAAAGAAGGCCCACAACATCAGTTCATTCCGGGAAGTGCCGGAATTGAACTTCAAAATAAAATAAATATAGAGAAAAGGCGTAGCATATCCGGCTATATGCACATTATTCAGAATTAGCACCTGAAGAAGCACCAACCCGATAAACCAACCGATTCTATGTATATAGGTAATAATCATTGTTTCGTTGTCTTGTTTTCGAGTTCTTTCTGCTCCTGCTGACCGTTCCGCGCTATCACCCGCACATCACTAAGCTTGCCGAAATCGGTAGCCAACTTGATCTTCAGCAGATAGGATAATCCATCATGAGAGTCGGACATATCATCCACCGTCCCCACCATAATTCCTTCGGGAAATACAGTCGAGAAACCGCTTGTCACTACGGTATCTCCCAGATTAAACTCGGCATGACGAGGCAAATCTTTCAGATAAGCGTATCGCGAATCTCCGTGTTCCCACTTCAGATAACCAAAATAATCGCTTCCTACAATCTTGCAACTGATGTTTGATTTGCTATTCAGTACAGAAATCACCACCGAATAGGAAGGAGATGTTTCGTAAACAATTCCCACAATCCCGTTTCCGTCTACCACGCCCATTTCGGAATGAATGCCGGAAGAAGAACCTTTATCAAGCGTTATATAATTATCGGCCAGGTTCAGGCTATTCTTAATCACACGT
The DNA here is from genome assembly GCF_001915455.1 of Bacteroides sp. 43_46. NCBI lineage: Bacteria > Pseudomonadati > Bacteroidota > Bacteroidia > Bacteroidales > Bacteroidaceae > Bacteroides > Bacteroides sp. 43_46. The sequence continues at coordinate 10,404 of NZ_MNQN01000126.1, forward strand.
GCCTTAAACAGCTGATAATCTTTCTGAGGCATCTTCCGGATACTGTTCACCGCGATAGAATCGAGTTGACGTTCTTTCAACGCTTTTTCCAAATTATTGATCTGCTCTTCCAATAACATATTCCGGTCCAGCAGGTCTTCATTGACCGATTTCAGGTGGAAATAGGAAGATATACCTCCCGAAACTTCATAAACCGCCCCCACAACTGTATTGGCAGAAGTGAAATAAGCACTCTGCTGGTAATTGTTGAACCGAAATAACAAAACAAAACTGGCTACCTCCAATATGACAAAGAGGAACCAGTAATTGTATTTCAAAAGGAAGTTTATTAAATTCCGCATGAATCAGAGTCCGTGATTTTATCTCATTAGGAAAGAGAAACGATCTACATTCTTTAATGCTACCCCTGTCCCCTTGGCAACAGCGTGTAAAGGATCTTCCGCAATATGGAACGGGATATTTATCTTATCAGTCAGTCGCTTATCCAAACCACGGAGTAACGCACCACCACCGGCCAGATAGATACCATTATGAACGATATCCGCATAAAGTTCGGGAGGAGTATTCTCCAATGCACTCAAGATAGCCGTTTCAATCTTGGAAATCGATTTCTCCAGACAGTGAGCCACTTCCTGATAACATACCGGTACTTCCATAGGAAGGGCAGTAATACGGTTCGGACCGTGAACGATATAATCTTCCGGAGCGTCTTCACCCAGTTCGGTCAAAGCCGCACCTACATTAATTTTGATACGTTCCGCCATACGCTCGCTGACCTTCACATTATGCTGACGGCTCATATATTCTTGAATATCCGCAGTCAAGTCATCACCGGCAATACGGATAGAGTTGTTGGAAACGATACCTCCCAAAGAGATAACGGCAATCTCCGTAGAGCCACCACCTATATCAACAATCATGTTTCCTTCCGGAGCTTCCACGTCAATACCGATACCGATAGCTGCAGCCATCGGTTCGAAAATCAGATAGACATCACGTCCGCCGGCATGCTCGGCAGAGTCGCGAACAGCACGGAGTTCAACTTCCGTACTTCCCGACGGTACGCCGATCACCATACGGAGAGAGGGTGAGAAAAGATGATTGCGGGTGTTTACCTGCTTAATCAGACCACGCATCATCTGCTCGCAAGCATAGAAGTCAGCGATTACCCCGTCTCTCAACGGACGAATTGTACGTATATTTTCGTGGGTCTTTTCATGCATCAACTTCGCCTTTTCTCCTACGGCGATCATCTTATCCGTACGGCGGTCCAAGGCTACAACCGAAGGCTCATCCACCACGATTTTCCCGTTCGTGATGATAATGGTATTGGCTGTACCCAAGTCCATTGCTATTTCTTGTGTAAAAGAGAATAATCCCATTCTTGATTCTTGTTTTTAATGTTTAAAATGACGGATACCGGTAGTCACCATTGCCATGCCATGTTCATTGCAGTAAGCAAAAGACAAATCATCTTTCACTGAACCACCCGGCTGAATTACAGCTGTAATTCCTTCTTTATCGGCAATTTCCACACAGTCAGGGAACGGGAAGAAAGCATCCGAAGCCATTACTGCACCATTCAGGTCGAAACCGAATGATTTAGCTTTTTCAATCGCTTGCTTCAATGCATCCACACGTGAAGTCTGTCCCACACCGCTTGCCAACAGTTGTTTACCCTTCGCCAGTACAATAGCGTTTGATTTACTATTCTTGACAATCTTGTTAGCAAACAGCATATCCTCTACTTCTTCCGGAGTAGGAGCCTTGTCGGTCACTGTTTTCAAGTCGGCTACCGTTTCAATATTAGTATCTTTATCCTGCACCAATACGCCGTTCAACAAAGCACGGAACTGCTTCTTCGGCAGTTTGGCCTCCTTACGTACAAGAATGATGCGGTTCTTTTTCTGTCCCAGGATTTCGAGTGCATCCACATCATAATCCGGTGCGATAATCACTTCGAAGAAAATCTTGTTAATTTCTTCTGCTGCTACCTTGTCAATGACACCGTTAGTAATCAGTACACCACCGAAAGCAGATACAGGATCACCTGCCAATGCATCTTTCCAAGCCTCCAACACAGTAGGACGGGAAGCCAGGCCGCAAGCGTTATTATGTTTCAGGATAGCGAAAGTAAGATCCTCGAACTCGTCGATCAAGTCAACGGCAGCGTTGATATCAAGAAGATTGTTATAAGAAATTTCTTTTCCGTGAATCTGATCGAACATTGCCTCCAGGTTTCCGTAGAAATAACCTTTCTGATGTGGATTTTCACCGTAACGAAGTTGTTTCTGGCTGTTCACCGAACAACGGAAGGCAGAACCTTCGCCGGCATCGAAATAATTGAAGATAGCCGAATCATAGTGAGAAGAAACGGCAAACGCTTCTTTTGCCATCCAACGGCGTTCTTCGAGTGAAGAAGTGGCTCCGTGCTCCATTAACATATCCAGCAATGGCTTATACTGAGCCTGAGAAGCTACGATAATTACATCGTTGTAATTCTTGGCTGCGGCACGAATCAAAGAGATTCCGCCTATATCTATTTTTTCAATAATATCCGCTTCAGATGCACCGGAAGCAACAGTTGCTTCAAACGGATACAAATCAACAATTACCAGATCTATTTCAGGGATCTCATATTTCTCAATCTGCTGCATATCTTGTTCCAGACCGCGACGACAAAGGATACCTCCGAAGATCTTCGGATGCAATGTCTTCACTCTACCACCCAAAATAGAAGGATAAGTGGTCAAATCTTCCACCGCCTTACAGGGATATCCCAACGATTCAATAAACTGACGAGTTCCCCCCGTTGACAGAAACTCTACTCCCTCTTCATGAAGTTTGGTAATAATTTCGTCCAAACCTTCCTTGTGGTATACAGATACCAGTGCAGTTTTTATTCTTTTAGACTCTGACATTGAATTGCTTATTAAGTATTTGACGCGCAAAGTTACGAAATATTGTTTATCGTACGTAATAATAAGGTGTGAATTAATAAAAAAAAGCGTTGACTCTTCCGGAGGAAAAGCCAACGCTTCTTTGCGCATACAGTTTATATTCAGAATTTATTACCAGATAGATACTCGTTTTTCTTTTGGTACAAACATGGAATCTTGTTCGGTGATATTGAATGCTTCGTACCAGTTGGCAATATGAGGTAATGCACCGTCCACGCGCCATTTTCCTAATGAGTGAGGATCGAGTTTCGTCAAACGGAGAATTTCTTCCGGACGAATATTTCCCGCCCACACATTTGCATAAGCAAGGAAAAAGCGTTGTTCCGGTGTAAATCCGTCAACAACTTCCAACGGTGCGGTTTCCATTGCTTTCTTGAAAGCATGATAAGAAACTTGCAGTCCACCATGGTCTGCTATGTTTTCTCCCAGCGTTAGGCTACCGTTTGCATGTACTCCTGGAGCGACCTCAATACTGTCAAAGAAGTTCACCATTACCTGAGCACGTTCCTCGAATTTCTTGGCATCTTCTTCCGTCCACCAGTCTTTCAGATTTCCGTCTTTGTCATACTGACGTCCCTGGTCATCAAATCCATGTGTCATTTCATGACCGATAACAACTCCGATAGCACCGTAATTCATTGCATCATCAGCATTCATATCAAAGAATGGAGGTTGCAGGATAGCTGCCGGGAAGCAGATTTCATTGGTTGTCGGGTTGTAATAAGCATTAACGGTCTGAGGAGTCATCAACCATTCATCCTTATCTACCGGTTTGCCGGCTTTGGAAATCATCTCGGCATACCCCCATTCATTGGCACGTTCGATATTTGCCCAATAAGAATCGTTTTTAATATCCAAGGCTGAGTAATCTTTCCAGGTATCGGGATAACCGATCTTGACATGGAAGGTAGCCAGCTTCTCCTGTGCCTTTGCTTTGGTCGGTTCGCTCATCCATTCAAGAGCATTGATGCGTTCGCCCAAAGAAGTCTGTAAGTTCTTCACCAACGTTACCATACGTTCTTTGGCAGCAGCCGGGAAGTATTTCTCGACATACATCTGCCCTACTACTTCACCGAGAGCACCGTCTACCGTACTTACAGCACGTTTCCAACGAGGTTGCATCTCTTTTTTGCCGGACATTGTCTTGCCGTAGAAATCAAAATCCTGCGCTACGAAGTCATCACTCAAGTAAGAAGCTGCCGAGTTAATCAGATTCCATTGAAGATATAGCTTTTGCTCATCGAGGGATACTGTATTAATAACGTCCGCCACTTCTTTCATAGCTGCCGGCTGACCAACATTCACTTCTTTCAGATCATTTAAGCCTGATGTAGTGAAGTAAACATCCCAGGCAAATGTAGGGAAGTTCTTTTTCAGCGTCTCCATATCCATTTTATTGTAATTAGCATGAGGGTCGCGCAACTCTACCTGCGAACGGGCTGACTTGGCCAAACGAGTTTCGATATTCATCACCGCTTTTACAGCTTTTTGTGCAGCAGCCTCATCATAACCAGCCAACTGAAACATCTTGGCAATATGTTCCTGATATTTATCACGGATATTCTTTGTTTGCTCGTCATTCTCCAGATAATAATCGCGTTGTCCCATTCCAATACCTCCCTGATAAGTCTGAACCAGATTCATCGAACTGTTCATATCATCAGCACCGATATAGAGGCTAAAATAAGGATTAATTCCTTTCTTCTGAATTTCGGCGATGTACGTATAAATTTCACCTTTATCTTGGAGGGCGTCGATCGCTTCCAGTTCAGCTTTAATTGGAGCAACCCCTTCCTGATTCAGTTTCACGCTATCCATGGCGATATTGTAAAGATCACCCACTTTCTGAGCGGCACTGCCCGGTGCGTTGTCTTTCTTTGCAGCCAGTTCGGCGATTAATGTTTTCAACTGCTCACGGCTGTTTTCACGCAACATATCAAATGTTCCGAAACGTGAATACTCGTCAGTCAGCGGATGAGCTGCAACCCAACCGCCACAAGCGTATTGATAAAAACTTGTACCCGGCATAGCCATGGTATCCAGATTAGCAAGGTCGATACCGGATGTTAGCACGGCCTCTTTCTTACTGTTACATCCTGTTGTCATAAGGCATACGGCAAGAATTGGTAAATACTTAGTTACTTTCATATTGCATACATAATAATTTATCATTTTTTCGCGTCTTCCAGCTCCAACGAGACACGTTCCCATTCTTCTACGATAGCATCCAACTGCTGTTTCAATTTCTGATGCCGCTCATAGAGTTGCATATCAGAGGCTCCTTCGGGAGTTGCCATTTGTGCTTCAACAATAGATATTGCCGCTTCCGTCTCTTCTATCGAAGCCTCACAATCAGCCACTTGGCGTTCGAGTTTCTTCAGTTTTTTATTCAACTCCTTCTGTGCCTCATAAGAGAGTTTATTCTCCGAAGGTTGTACCGGCTCTTGCTCACTTCCCTTGGCAGAAGCCGTAGGCGAAGAAGATAAAGATGCTCCTTTCTGAAGTTCATTCAGGTTCTCTATCTTTTTCTTTTGAAGGAACTCATAGATACCGCTGAGATGTTCTTTTACATGCCCGCCACCAAACTCATATACTTTAGTCGCAAGTCCGTCCAGAAAATCACGGTCGTGACTGACAAGTATCACAGTACCGTCAAACTCACGGATCGCCTCTTTCAACACATCCTTCGAGCGCATATCCAAATGGTTGGTCGGTTCATCGAGAATCAGGAAGTTTACAGGCTCAAGCAAAAGCTTAATCATCGCCAGACGGGTACGTTCTCCACCGGAAAGTACTTTCACTTTCTTATCCGAGGCTTCACCGCCAAACATGAAGGCTCCCAATATATCCCGTATTTTCAAACGTATATCCCCCGTTGCCACACGGTCAATCGTATCAAATACCGTCAGATTTTCGTCCAACATTTGTGCCTGATTCTGGGCAAAATATCCGATTTGCACATTATGCCCGATTGTCAACTTACCGTCGAAGTCAATCTCACCCATGATACATTTTACCAAGGTAGACTTACCTTCACCGTTCTTGCCGACAAAAGCGATCTTCTCTCCCCGATTGATAGTCAGATTGACGTCGTGGAAAACGACATGGTCTCCATACGCTTTGCGTACATCCTCACAAATCACCGGATAATTACCGCTGCGGCTGGCAGGAGGAAATTTCAAACGTAATGCCGAATTATCTTCCTCATCCACTTCGATACGGTCAATCTTTTCCAATTGCTTGATACGGCTTTGTACTTGTACTGCCTTCGTTGCTTTATAACGGAAGCGTTCGATAAAGTCTTCCGTATCCTGTATTTGTTTTTGTTGATTTTCGTAAGCACGGAGTTGTTGTTCGCGACGTTCTTTGCGGAGAACGACAAACTCATCATACTTCACCTTATAGTCATAAATCTGCCCGCAAGTAATCTCAATCGTACGGGTAGTTACATTATTAAGAAAGGCACGGTCGTGACTGACCAGTACAACGGCATTGGCACGGGTCGCCAGAAAGTTCTCCAACCACTGAATACTTTCAATATCAAGATGATTGGTCGGCTCATCGAGCAGAAGTACGTCCGGACGGCGAAGCAGCAACTTCGCAAGTTCGATACGCATACGCCAACCACCGGAAAATTCCGAAGTAGGGCGTTCGAAGTCCTCACGGCTGAAGCCCAATCCTAGAAGCGTCCGTTCTATTTCCGCCTGATAGTTTGTACCGCCCATCATCAGGAAGCGATCATTCTCATGCGTAAAACGGTCTATTAACTGGTGATATTCTTCCGATTCATAGTCTGTCCGTTCTGCCAGTTCCCGGTTCATCCGCTCCAGTCTCGCCTGAAGTTCAAAAATATGTTCGAATGCCAGTTCCGCCTCTCCCATCACCGTCCGGTTATCGGCGAGAATCATCACCTGCGGCAAATATCCGATCGTGACATCTTTCGGAGTAGCCACTACTCCATGTGTCGGTGATTGCAAACCTGCCAATATTTTCAACATTGTTGATTTACCTGCACCATTCTTGCCGACCAGTGCAATACGGTCTTTTTTATTTATAACATAGCTGACGTCTTCAAAAAGCGGCGTCGCATTAAATTCTACTGATAATCCTTCTACTGAAATCACTTCTGTCTCTGATTTATACGATTTTGAACTGCAAAGATAATGAATATTTATTGGATACAGAGTAGTATGGCACGTTATGAAAAACAAAAAAAGCAGCCACTCATCAGAATGACTGCTTTCTATTTTAACCAATAGTACTTCTTTAGAACAACTTGGCAGGATATTCACCGGCATCAACCAATGCCTGAATCTTGTCTACTACACTTTGACGGTCTTCCGGATAAGTAACGCCGAACCATTTGCTGGCAGTATCCAGCACTTCAACAGTAGCCGTTCCGTCATTAATCAATTTATCTACCATCAATGGAATAAAGAATTCGCTCTTCAAGTTTTCCATGTTTTTCGGGTCGTTCAGGAAAGTCTTGAAGAATTCCTGACTGTAAGCGAAGTAATCAGGAGTGAAGCCCCAGAAGTTCATACTTACCGGAGTAGTATCGGGAGTTGCAGTCCATTCGCCGTTATCATCGATATATTTCACTTCACCATCCAGACGTTGGATCTTAGTACGTTCCACTACTGAAGTCAGCAGACCTTTATCATCTGTACTACAAATACCACGAGATACCGTACCGCTTTCACTCAGCGTATTTCCTACGCGGAAACCTACCATTGAATAAACATTGAAGTGCAGAAAGGAATTTACCCATTACTTGGAAGGAATCACGACCATAAAAGTCGTCACAGTTAATTACAGCGAACGGCTCTTTAATCACATCAGCACCCATCATTACTGCATGGTTGGTACCCCAAGGTTTTGTACGGTCTGCCGGACAAGTGAAGCCTTCAGGAAGTGCATCCAAAGCTTGGAAAACCAGTTCACAAGGAATGTGACCTTCGTATTTAGAAATAATCTTATCACGGAAATCCTGTTCAAAGTCTTTGCGGATTACAAATACAAGTTTACCAAATCCGGCATTGATAGCATCATAGATAGAATAGTCCATGATCGTTTCACCATTAGGACCCAGTCCGTCCAATTGTTTCAAGCCTCCATAGCGGCTGCCCATACCGGCTGCCAATAAGAATAAAGTTGGTTTCATAAATTGTGTAATATTAAAAGGTTAGTGAAACTTTCTTTCTTTTGTCTTATGTGATGTCCTTTCTTTTGTCTTGAGACAAAGAAAGAACGTTAGAACGGATACCCGATAGCGAAATGTATTCCCAGATTTTTGAAGAAGGCACCGGTAACATTATAATATCCGCTTCGTTCCGTATCATAGGGCAGATGCAAAGGAATACCGAAGTCAAGACGGAACACAAGAATATCCATGTCGTAACGGACGCCTACGCCTGTCCCCAAAGCTATTTGTTTCGGGAAAGTTTTCAGACGAAGTTGCGAATCAGGACGTGCCTCGTCCTTGCGCAGCAGCCAGACGTTACCCGCATCCAGGAAAGTAGCTCCCCAAATGCTCTTGAAGATACGGAAACGATATTCTACGTTCGCTTCGAAACGGAACGTACCTGTCTGGTCGAGATAAGAATACTTGCTGTCTTTCGGGTGATAGCCACCGGGACCAATACTACGCACCGTAAAAGCACGGATACTGTTGGCACCACCAACGTAGAATTGTTCACTATATGGGGCAATCGTAGCATTACCGTATGCAAAAAGAGCGCCTAACGCTACACGGGAAGCTATTTTATTATTTTTGTCTATGTTCCACAAATGGCGGAACTCGGTATTAAATTTCATAAACTGCGAGAACGGAGCCCCCAAAAGTTTTTTCCCTTCCTCATTATAAGGTTTGCCGAAAGCACGATAAATAGTGGCAGTCACATTTCCGGCAGAAGTCACGGTAGATTGCCACCAGATAGGATTCTTCACTCTCCGCACAGAGGCATTATCATATGTATAAGTGTACTCCATAGCCGGGATGAACTGGTTGTCTAAGCTGACATATAGTGCCGGATTGTCGGCTGCAATCTCCATAAACTCTTTCGACTGGTGTTGCAAGACGTTGAATGTCAGTTTGAAAGGTGTGATACTATGACGACTGGTACGCGTCGGCTGGAAATCGTAGGTTGCGTTTCCGCCGAAAGATAACAGTTTATAATATCTTGCCCGGTTCAACTGATCGATATACAAACGGAAAGTAGTCGTAGCGGGAAAGTCAAATTCCCTTTTCCCCCAACGCGGGAAAACCACTCTAGGGAAAGTCAGAGAAGTAGATATTCCCATTTCCCAACTGTTCATCAACGAACTTTTCTCTCCGCCACCGGTCTGCCATTCATAAGAGCCTTTCAGTTTCACGTTCCAACTTTCTCCACCACCAAATACATTATTCCGTGTAACTCCGAACGAAGCACCCGGACCGGTCTGGTCGTTACTTTTAGTTACTACGTTCAATTCCAGTTCAGCGTCCAACGGTTTGGCAAAAGTAGCCTGCATCGTGATGTCCAACGTATCACAAACAGCTGTTGTATCTTTGGGGGCATATTGGATATCCATATAACTAAATATTCCCAACTGGCTGAGTTTCTCCTGTATCTGTTCCTGCCGATACTGGCTGTAAAGCCGGGTACGGTTGGAAGCACGCATCTGTGCGTTCCGTACAAACTGTTGATAATTCAGCCAACGATAAAGCATATTGGGACGAACCTGCAATTTATTGTAATAGTGGATATTCAAGTTCTTATACATCATACTGTCATTCGGCGCTTCTCCGTTCTTTCCGAACAGATAGACAGACGCATCACCCACGTAATAAGGACGCTGTGCCGCAGCCGGCAATCCCGGCACAGGAATCAGGCGAAGGCTGATATGCCCTCCGGGTACCAAAGTCGTATCCGCCTGGTAAGTCATATAGTCGGGACGGAAATAAAAATATCCGAGGTTACGCAACAATGTACTGATACGGGAGCGTTCTTCGTCCAAATCAACCACGTTGAACTGCTCACCCGGACTTATATAAGACATCCGGCGTCCGCGCTCCATAATCCGCAGAGTCTGGGGAGTGAACCGTTGATAGTAAACCGTATCAATGAAATAAGGGTTCTTCATATCCACCGTATAGATAATGCCCGCCTTCAGACTGTCTTTCTTATCAACAACCGTTTCATAAGCTACCTTCCCATTGAAATAGCCATAATCACGAAGCAAATTAGTAGTTACCTTCACACGTACCTCCGGGTTGACCGTAGAAATAAATACGGGAGGATTGGCCGCAAAACGGTTGAACATCCATTTACCGAATCCCTTCTTATATTTCACGAAGTCATTGTACATCCACATTTTAAAAGGGATAGGAAGGATACCGCCAAACATCTTTGTACTAGGTGTCTTATCGAGTGCAGCATCAATTTCCGTCAGCGCCGTCTCTCCTACCGGTGTTGTCGATTTATTCAATATGACAGTCTTGCTTCCGGTGTAAAGCACCTCCCCTTCGGGAAGATGTTTCGTCACCGAACAAGCCGACAGTAACACTACACTTATCAGACAAACAGCCAATATATTTATATGTATCTCTTTCATACTTACTTCTTTTTCTTAAAGATGAACAGTTCACTAAGTTTGTCCAGCTTCTTGCGAAGCACAATACCGACTCCGGTTTCCGTAATCTCACCTTCGAGCACACTCTCGTAGTTCTTGTCATAGAACAGGCGGATATACCGGGTTCCGGTTCTATCCAGACGATATTCCAGAGAAATATTGTCGATGAAGGATTCGGCGTCATTCGTCGCATTCTCACCTTGAGAAACCTTGCCACCGATTACAATCTGGAAACGATTGTTAAACAAGCGTTGTGAATAACGGAAACTGTAATCCGTACGTTTACTTCCCGTCTCTGAATCGTCGTGGTCTTCGACACCGACAGAGAGACTCGCATTCTTCAAGTTACCCATCAAGGAGTTTATCTGACTACTCAATACAGAAGTCAGAGCAGATCCCATATTCAGCTTGCCGAGTCCGCCGCCACCCCCACCAATCGGTCCGGTGCCGAGATAAGTTTTCATCACCATGATATACAATGCCTGTTTACCTCGTTCTTCCGCCCCCATAGCGGTCAACTCGTTTTGTACGGTCGCATCTTCGGGAGCCGCAACATCGAATGCAAACGAAAGATTATCCAAGCGGTTCTTGACTACAACGGAAACATCGAAATTAACCATACGACTTCCACCATTCTCTCCTTCGGAAACTGACGCACGGATACGGTCAGTCGCCTTAAAGTTCAACATCGGGTCCATCGGATTTCCCGTCCATTCCACGTAACTACCGTTATCAATGGCAAATTCCTTTGCTGCAATCACCGGCAAAGCATATTTCATCAAGCCGCCACTCAACGTATAACGTCCGGTCAGAGTCAGGTCGCCTTGCGGAGTGTATTTCATGGAAAGGTCACCCCCGCCTTCCAGTTCGATACGGTTATCATTACTTGCATCCAGGTCAACTTTCACTCGGACGGACGGATCGATATGTACCATCATTACCATGTCCAATCCGCCTAAAGAGACAGTCGGCACTTCCTGCCGGACAACAGTTGTAGTATCGCTAAATGAAGTAAATGTTACCAAACTTCCCAAACGGTCCTGCACTGTCAATGGTGAATCGGTCAAGACATACGAAACATCGGTGTTCCCCAGCAGACTCACGTTCCCACGCATATTCAGCCCGTCCAAAGGCCCTTTCACCGTCGCCCGGAAATCAGCAAATACTTTGCCGTAAACCAGACTTTCACGGGTACGCTTAGCATCCAGTAACGTATAATTTTGTGCCAGCATATTCAGGTTCGCCATTGGACGGCTCATATCACGGAAATCAACATAGCCATCAATAGTAAACGGATTCTTCGATGTTGTGTAAATAGCAAATTTATCAAATTCCAACCGATTGTTCTTTATTTGCACAGGACGATTGTCAAACATGAAACGCGCACCATATTGACGGGAAAGGACAGCAACACTATCCAATACAAGTTCGCCGTTTATCAAAGGTTGTTCAGTACTGCCCGTTATATTCAGATTACCATCCATATCACCGGACAAAGTGACCATCTGGTCAGGAATAAACACATTCGCCACCCGCAGCGGAAAATGCTCCAATGTTGTATTCACTTCCAAACTATCTTTGCCTGTGCGGGTAGGAACCAGTTTCCCATCTGCCACCAGCACTTCTGCCTGATCGTGATTCAGATAAGCATTCAGATATTGTTTTCCCTGTTCGCCCGGCAACCACGTAGCCCCTAATGCAACGTCACCGATACGCTGACGTTCATAAGTCAGTTCATCAACAGACGCCTCAGCCGAGAGTTGCAAATCCTTTTCTGTCTGTATGTAATGAGCTTCCAACGAGAACAATCCGGTTATTTCGGGGAAGTAAGGCAACACACTCGTTATCTCTTGCAGACGGATTCTACGTATTTCAACATCTATATTCTGCAGAGACACCGTATCGCCCGGTACGGAATGTACCCTGAATCCCATTCCTTCTTCATCCCACATATCCACGTTCGCGTATACACGCATATTTTTATGCAGGTAAATCCAGTTATGATTCTCGTTGAAATGAAATCTTTGGAAGGCAACAATCGGATTCTCCGGAATCAGTGTGAAAGCGATTCCGTTCCCCTTACCATGTCCTTCGAACAGAGGGCGGGCATTTACCCCCAGCAATACGCCTGTTTCTCCTTTGCCGTTTTTGTAGTCTACCAGCAATTCCGCATCGCGGTCGCGAATCTCTCCGGTCAAAGTAGTAGCAAAAGAGAATTGCGGATTCTTCGGTCCGTTTATTACACCGGCACGTAGTTTCATTAAAGTAGTATCCTGTTTGACAGTGAAGAAGATTGTATCCAGTTGCAATGTGTCCATCTTCAATGCATGCACCGCAGCTTTTCCATTGATTCCCCAATCGGGAGCCGTACCGAACTTCATGGAAACATCATGGTAGGATATGTTTTTAGTAGCCAGAAAATAAGCTAACGGATTCTCTTTTCCTGCGGAGAAAGATAAAATAGCTGTCGGCAACGCTTCACGCAGTTCGGCGTGGTTCAAGGCTTTTTCATCAATCTGCTTCATCAGGACATCCATGAAGTGTGTAGACTGACTTATCAAAGGATTAACACCGGAACGTGCACTCAAGTTGAGTTTCATATCACCGGATGTTAGATGTGTGAACACCCTGTTTTGACGAGCTTCGGCAGAAAGATTAAAGGCGAGCGGGCGCTTCATCGGTTGAGGCATCAACCCCAGTTCGTGTAAGTCGAGCTGAGTGACGTCAACCGTCACTTTTCCATCTGGATAACGATGTGCCAGATTGTATTCTGCATCTGTTGTCATCTTCAACAGCGCATTGTCACTTGTCAGATTAGCCGTCACCAATGCACCTTTCAAAGCTCCAGTCAAATGAACATTGGAAAGCTGGTAACGTGCATAATGTAGTTGATCTAATGAAAGATTCAGTTTGGCTAAAGCACGATAAGACATGACGTCCAGCCCACGGCCTTTGGCATCTGCCGAAAGAGAAAGTTCGTAGATAGAGTCTTTCGGAAGGAAATTATGGAGTTGTAGATTGTCAATCTTCAAGTCGGCTGCATAAGCCTCGGTTGAGGTATTAAGTTCTGCATTCACCCCCATAGAGCCTTGCCCCTGTTTCAAGTGAAGATTAGCCTTATATTCAGGTCCTTTCAGCTCGACACGGGCCTTCAGATTCATGCTATCTGGGATTACGATAGTACCGTTGGGGGCTTCTCCCGTTAAAGCAGTCAGGAAGTTTAGATTCTGAGTAATCATATCCAGACCGATAGTCCCCGAACGCGTCAGGCTGTCAGCCAAGTTTTCAAGAATACCGCCTCCTTTCATGGAAAAAGCTCCCGGGAGATCGACTGTGAAACGAGAAATCTGCATTTGTTTCAGATTTCCGTCCGTACCGGCACGAACCACAAGCGGACGGAAGGGATACGCCTCTTTGAAACTATCCGGCAAACCGCCGGCAAATAACATAACATCCTCTTTACCGATATAAGCATTGAGACCGGCGGACAAACGTCCTGTAGTGGGAATATTGACAAGTTCCCAATATGTCTGGGCGGATAAATCTATTTCGGAATGAGGGGTTTGCAGTTTTATGCCGGGAATACGAATAATCGAGTCGTTAGAAAATGCCCTACCCGTCAATGAAGTGATACTCAATCCGGAACGTTCATTCATCGAAAGCTCACGGATTACAGCATTCATATCCCTACCTTTATATAATAAGGAATCCAAACCGATACGGATATCACGAACGGCAATATGAGACGCATCGAAACCTTCTCCGGGTTTGGCTGCTCCGGTATCATAATTGGCAGAACTTCCGGATAACAGGAATTGTTTCAGTTCATAAAACTGATTCTTCAGATCAGCTTGTGCATCATTGATAAATGCTTCTCCGATATGAGCAGCCATTCGCATCGAGTCAGCAGGAAGTTGCATACTGAACGACACATTCTTCAACTTCAGTTTATGAAGATCCACTTTCCAGTTTACAGGAGCAGAAGCTGTTGTGTCTTTAGGCGTAGTCGTAGTATCGTTCATCAACATTTGTACGTGAGTGTCCGATAATTCCGTCTGGTTGATAACGGCCAGCTCATTAGAAAGATCAACTCCATGACTTTGTAAAAAGAAACGTCCCAGTACCCCCTTTATCTTCATGCCTTCTATTAGATTAGCCGAATTGAACGCTACCTGACTTAATGTTACTTCATCTACCTCTACCTTTCCCTTGACGAGCGGCCATGCCTGTACACGCACGTTCAGACTTTCCAAAGACAACAGCGTATCCGGTTGCTGGATCACTTCCACGCCACGAACCAACAGATTGAGCGGAAAACGAAGGTCGATTCGTTCCACCTGAATCTGCATACCGGTTGCTTTGGAAGCGTATGCTGTCACCTCCCGACGCAAAAGATTCTGAACGGGAGGTATATAAAGTAATATCATTAGTATTACAAAAAGCAATACAGGAGTGAGCAATATCCAACTCACCCTTCTTATCCATTTTCGTTTCATGTAAAATGTGCCAGTGTATTAAAAGGTGACACAAAGTAAACAATTAATTCTGAAAAAAGGTTGACGTTAGGAGCAAAATGTTCAATCACAAAAGAAATACAAGCATTATGGTTTTCTTTCTTCACCTTCTTTACCGGAGCTCTTGTCACTACTTCAAGCTACTTATACCTTACGAGCTTCTTCCAGAACCTTCTGAATCTCCAGAAGTACACAAGCCGTTTTTTCACCTATCTCCTCTGAAAAACATTGCCCACGTTGTGTTTCCAGCCAGTTCAATAAAGGCACAGCTTCCATTGCCCCGATTAAAGTGAAAAGCGGAAGTAGTTTGTGAGCCATAGCCGCTATTCCGTCCACCTCCTTGCCTGCCAATGCTTGTTGCATCCGATCGGCATTCTTTCCGGTTTCTTCGATAAAGGTCTGAATAATGGAATGTGCGGCATCAGCATCGTCTTCAGAAAAGGCTGTTAATGCAGAAAAGTTCAAGGAACTTACAGTCTGCATATCCTCAGTAATGTGTGCTTCGTCAGCGGCAAGCTGTCCTTCGTTGACTGTGAGCAATAGTTCTTTCACCGTAAAAGGTTTGTGCAGGCAACCGGCAAAACCGTGTTCTTGTAAAGCATCTATATCCATTTCACTGCGGGCAGTTACGGCAATCACAGGAATTGTCTTTGCCTGCGGAATATTGGAAGCGCGCAAGAGTTTTACCAAATCAAAGCCATTAATAGCAGGCATTTGTATATCAGTCAGCAATACATCGAAAACAGAGGTACGGAGCTGTTCTATCAACTCCTCCAGTTGCTCACAACAAACGGCGTCAATTCCATGTTGCTTTAACATGGCTGCCGTCAAGCTTAATTGAATTTTATCATCATCAATCAACAGTACACGTATCACTTTCATCGGGGGAAGCGTGACAGGGTCTTCTGCCGAAATTGTTTTTTCTTCCAATGCCCTTTCGGACACAGATTTTCCCACCGGATAAAGAGGGAGAATGACTGTGAAGCAACTTCCCTCCCCCAGCTTACTTTGCACATCAATCGTACCTTCAAGCAAAACAACCAACTTCTTCACAATAGACAATCCCAAGCCGAAGCCTTCTTCTCCTTGTGCACCGGATAAACGGGTAAATTCCTGAAAAATCCGTTCGCGGTCTTCCGTAGCCATACCTTTTCCGGTATCCGAAATCGCTATCGTCAGCTTGGAAGAATCATATTTAGCCGTTAATGCAATCTCGCCTTTCGGAGTAAACTTCACTGCGTTGGACAAAAGATTATTCACTATCTGCCGGAGCCGTAAAGGGTCGCTGATGTATCTCCCATTTAATTCCTGAGCGACATGGCATTGCAAGGTTAATCCTTTGGCGGCTGTCAATGGTTCGAAGCTAACATGGATTTCTTCGAATAACTGCGAAGGATTGAAGGTGACGCGGTTCACTTCCGCTTTATTAAGGTCGAGCCGATGAAAGTCGAGCAAGTCGCTGACCAATTTCAAAAGATGTTCCGAAGAACTTTTCATATTGTCAAGATAGAAGCGCTGCCGTTCGTCCTCCGTCAGTCGGGAAAGTAATTCGGTATATCCCATAATAGAGCCTAACGGTGCTTTAAAGTCGTGAGTAATGGCGAGCATCAGCTTTTCACGGGCAATAAGCAGGTCTTCCGCCCGTTTATTAGCTTCTTCCAATTGCCGGCGGTAACGATTGCTGCGGGATATGTCACGCACTATCAAAATCAGGAAAAAGACAGAGAGCAGCACTGCTCCGATAGCTATTCCACCAATGGTGCGTGCTGAACGCATTCTTACCTCCTGTTGCATTTCTGCATCCTGGCGGGCACGCAAGGTCATTTCCTCCTCGTATTGTTTTATCAGGCTATCCATTCTTGCTGTCAACTGCGAATTCATACGCTGATATTTTGTACTAGTCCGCCGGATTGTTTTTCGCCGCTGCAACCGTTTTTCCTCTGTAGCCATACGAATCTTTTGCTGAAGGGAATCTTTAGAAGTGGTCGGTTCCAGAATAGTATCCGTAGCAACCTCCATGGAGGTATTAACAAGCACGGCACTGTCTTGTTTAGTTGGGACAAACACTTCTGCCAATCTCTTAAAGAAACCTTTCTTCTTAGGCGTAGTCAGTAAAGAATCCCGTTTAGTGATAACTCGGTGTTGTACCCGTTGCTGAGTAATGACAGAATCTTGTTCGGAAATTATTTCTTCAATCTCCGAAGCGGAAAGTAAGCTGTCATTCGCTTCGCTCAATACCCGGAGCATCTGTATCGTATTCCGGTCTTTCTCGTGCAGCAGAGTCAACAGGCTGTCTGTCCGCAGATTCTCCTGGTCATCGGCAGCCGACAATGTCTCCATTTCGCGATGTACAAATACCAGAGAAAAAAGAAGAATTGCAAGTAATAACGTATAACCGATTGTTACTTTCAACTTTGTGGAACGATAGGAAGCCATACGGTAAAGTTTTAAGTATCAAGTATTCACTTGGGGAGTGGGGAGTTTTGTCATGTAATGAAAACGCCACCAAAGCATTAATCCTGCACTTGTCAGACCGAAAGGGAACGCCATCCAGACACCTACCACCCCCCAGCCCATTACGAAGCCGCAGAAATAACCTACGGGAAGTGAGATGATAAAGTAAGCGATAAAGGCGATGAGCATCATCAGTTTTACATCCGAAATGCCACGCAAGGCATTAGCAAAAGTAATCTGTAACCCGTCCCCGAACTGATAAACGAGGAAAGGAAAAATGAGAGAAGTTACCATAGCCGCCACCTCAGGACTGTCGGTAAACCAACCTCCTAAATAGTTACGGCAAAGAAAGACAATAAAAGAAAGCACTACGCCCAATGTCATCATCAGATGAAAACCGGCATAGGCCGAACGACGAACGTTCAAAATATCGTTCTGACCTTTGAAGTTGCTGACACGAACAGCTACGGCAGCTCCCATGCCATAATACATCATAAACGTAAACTGTGAAATAGCCAACATAACCTGATGCGAAGCCAGTGCAATGGTCCCCAACCAACCTATCATTATGGCACTCAGACTAAAAGAAGCTGTTTCCATTCCCATTTGAAAAGCAACCGGCCAACCAAGTCCGTTCAACCGACCGAATATAGCCCGTGACCACCCCAAACGGAAGAAGCCGACTTTGTAACGGATAAAACGAGAACTACGCAAGAAGATAATGATAAACACGAGCACCATCATAATACGTGAAAACAATGTGCTGATACCGGCTCCCAACAATCCCAACTCGGGCAAACCTAACTTTCCGTAAATCAAAAGATAATTTCCTATGATATTCAATACATTTCCTCCCAAGAGTATCCACATGGCCGTCTTGGTATCCGTGATTCCATCCGTAAACTGCTTGAATCCATTGAAAAGCATAACAAACACCAATGAAGCCAGTAGCACCAAATAATAAGGCTTAATCAAAGGAATCAGTTCTTCCGGCTGGCCGAGATTCTCTATATTCAGATAAAGGACAGTCATACAAAGCGTCAATAATAACGCGACCATCAGATTCGCTAACAAACTGTTACGCAATGCCTGTCCGGCAGGTGCAAACTGATGTGTTCCATATAGACCTCCCACAACAGGAGTTAGCCCATATGAAAAACCGGTACTGAAAATGATAGCCAAATTGAACACGTTATTTACAAAAGAAGCTGCTCCCAATTCTACCGTACTATGATGTCCAATCATCAGGGTATCGGCAAACCCGAGCACGATCACTCCTATTTGTCCGATAACGATAGGTAAACCAAGAAAAAATAATGCTTTATAATGCTCTCTGTATGTTCTATATATATTTCTCATTTACTTTTATAATAGAGTACAACTCCGTTCTCTTTCCGAAAAGCCGATTGAGCGACTTCCCGCAACTGCATAGCAGTGACAGAGCGATAACGTTCTACTTCTTTCTCCAAATCTTCCGCTTTACCGAGCAATTCGAACCAGGCAAGATTGGTAGCCACATTCAAATAATTTATATTACCGAATATCTGGGTAGACTCAAACTTATTTTTCACCTTCTCCAATTCCTGTCCGTCAACCAATTCTTGTTGCAGGCGATCGAGTTCGTCGCGCACTGCCGCTTCCGCCAGTTCGAGGCTAACTCCCGCCGAAGGTTTTCCGGCAATGTGAAACAAGCCTGCATCCACACTACCTGAGATGTAAGCATCAATGCTCGAGAATAGCTGTTTTTCCTGTACCAGATGTTGGTTCAATCGACTGGAACGCCCGTTACTCAATACATCCGACAGTATATCGAACACATAATAATCCGGGTGACGATGATCGCACATGTGATAAGCCATGAACAGAGAATCAAGAGGTACATTTCTCTCTACCGTCAGCCTGCGTTCTTCCGTCTGTTCCGGCTCCTGTGGCAGATTCCGTACAGGAACTTCCCGATGGGGAACAGATCCGAACCATTTCTCCGTCAATTCCACTGCTTCCTCAAAAGAGATATTCCCGGTCACCGCCAGTATCGCATTGTTAGGAGCATAAAAACGGAAAAAGAATGCTTTCACCTCTTCTAATGTTGCATTAGCGACATGCGACAGGTCTTTTCCGATAGTCGGCCATTGATAAGGATGTTTCTGATAAGCCAACGGGCGCAAAAGATGCCCCACATCTCCATAAGGCTGGTTCAGACAGCGTTGCTTGAATTCTTCCATTACTACCCCTCGCTGTACTTCCAGACTCCGTTCGCTGAAATCAAGGCTCAACATACGGTCGGACTCCAACCAGAAGCCGGTTTCCACATTCTGCCGGGGCACAGTGAGGTAGTAATTGGTGATATCATTGTTCGTCCAGGCATTATTCTCTCCACCCGCTAGCTGAAGCGGCATATCATAATCGGGGATATTTACCGATCCACCGAACATCAAGTGTTCAAACAGATGTGCGAAGCCGGTATGTTCGGGATGTTCGTCACGAGCTCCCACATTATATAATATATTTAGAGCCACCATCTGTGTACTTTCGTCCCGCGAATGTACCAGCCGCAACCCGTTGTCAAGAATGTGCCTATTGATTTTCATATCATTTAGTCAAGTATAGTCGCTTTTATTATCTTCACATCTTCTTCGGGACGGTCGCTACGGTCCGTCTTCACCTTCTGGATTTTATCTACGACGTCCATACCCTCCACTACTTCGCCGAATACTGTATATTCGCCATCCAGATGTGGAGTACCACCCACAGTAGTATATGCTTCTATCTGCTCCGGCGTAAAATGGAATTCCGGTTCTTTTGCCGACAATTCCTGTGCTTCCGCAAACAATTTCTCCTGCAAGTCATAAAGCCCGTTTTCGTCATTCGCCTTACGCATCTTATAGATTTCTTTCATGTGTTTCTGCGCCAAGTTATTGAAAATGACATTGATCTTATTTTCATTCATCTGGCTTTCCATACCCAACAGTGTAGAATCATTGTAAACCTTACCCGTTACGATATAGAACTGACAACCGGAAGATTCTTTTTTCGGATTCACATTGTCTCCCTGACGGGCTGCAGACAACGCTCCTTTCTTATGGAAATACTTCGGATATACAAATTCTGCCGGTACGGTGTAGCCGACATCACCGGCACCCAACATCTTCCCTTTCGGCGCATTCTTTGAATCCGGGTCACCAGCTTGAATCATAAAATCTTTGATGACACGATGAAATAATGTTCCTTCATATAATCCGTCTTTCACCAGTTTGATAAAATTATCACGATGCTTGGGTGTCTCATTATACAACTTCACTTTGATATCTCCGGCTGTTGTTTCAATCTTTACCAATGTCTCTTTATCCATGTCTCCTCCTTTTTTTGTTCCGGTTTTGCAGGCAGTAAGTCCGCAAAACGATATAGTTAATAATATCAATGTAATCTTTTTCATAACGCTTTTATTTAATTTAAGTTTGCAAATATACCACTTTCGCCTAAATCATCTTACCTTTGTGACTTAAAAGAATCAAAACCTGACACAATGAAAGCCATATTAATAGTCGAAGATGATATAACTTTTGGAATGATGCTCAAAACCTGGTTAGGCAAAAAAGGATTTGAAGTATCATCAGTGAGTAATATAGCACGTGCCCGAAAGCATATCGAAAGCCAGACTGTTGACTTGGTATTATCCGATTTACGATTACCCGATTACGAAGGCATTGATTTGCTGAAATGGATGAATGACCAGGGACTGGATATTCCCCTGATTATTATGACCGGTTATGCGGATATTCAATCAGCGGTACTGGCCATGAAACTTGGTGCACGGGATTATATCGCAAAACCTGTCAACCCGGAAGAATTATTAAAGAAAATATCAGAAGCTCTACAAACAGAGAGAACGCCAACAGCTCATTCCGCAGCCAAGATGTCTTCGAAAAAAGTCTCTCCCGCCTCATCCAAAGAGACAACAGAAACTCGTCGTGCCTATCTGGAAGGAGAAAGTGATGCTGCCAAGCAACTCTACAATTATGTAGGCCTGGTAGCTCCTACTAATATGTCCGTACTCATCAACGGTTCTAGCGGAACAGGTAAAGAATATGTGGCACACCGTATTCATCAACTTAGCAAGCGTAGCGACAAACCGTTCATTGCCGTAGACTGCGGTTCGATACCTAAGGAATTGGCAGCCTCCGAATTCTTTGGTCATGTAAAAGGCTCGTTTACGGGAGCATTGACGGATAAAACGGGAGCTTTCGTTGCAGCCAACGGTGGCACTATCTTTCTGGATGAAATCGGAAATCTCAGCTACGAGGTGCAGATACAACTACTCCGCGCCCTGCAAGAGAGAAAAATACGTCCGGTCGGTTCTACACAAGAAATATCCGTGGATATCCGTCTGGTATCGGCCACCAACGAAAATCTGGAACAAGGAATCGAAAAGGGAACATTTCGCGAAGACCTTTATCATCGCATCAATGAATTTACCCTGCGAATGCCTGACTTGAAAGAACGGAAAGAAGATATCCTGCTATTCGCCAACTTCTTCCTTGATCAGGCAAACAAGGAATTGGACAAGCATCTGATTGGTTTCGACGCAAAAGCGTCACAAGCTTTATTGAGTTATCATTGGCCGGGAAACCTGCGTCAAATGAAGAATATCGTGAAAAGGGCAACCTTACTGGCGCAAGGCAGTTTTATTACATTGCTCGAATTAGGTACTGACTTACTGGATACTACTACAACTTGTACCACAAGCATGTCATTACGCAATGAGGAGACGGAAAAAGAACATATATTGGAAGCATTACGCCAAACCGGGAATAATAAAAGTAAAGCAGCACAACTGTTGAATATTGACCGGAAGACGTTATATAATAAACTGAAACTATACAACATTGATTTATAGCATTCAAGTCAGCCCCAGACAACACACAAAACAACGATTGAATGAAACACATACGTAAATTGAAAGAAATGACATATTGCAAAAGCACACATTTGTGTACTTTTGCAATATAAAAGCCTTACGAATATTATCGCGCCATTGCATAAACATTAACACCATACAAATCAATATTATGAAGAAGTTTAATTTTATATGCCTTTCTATCCTCTATTCAATTTGTAGTTTTGCGCAACAGCAGAGTATTCCTGTCCCCAAGCCTCATCAACTGAAATGGCATGAAGCCGAAATGGGAGCAGTCTTTCATTACGACTTGCATGTATTCGATGGTATCCGCTACGGACAAGGCAATAACCGCATCAACCCCATTGAAGATTATAACATTTTTAATCCAACCGAACTCAATACTGATCAATGGGTACAAGCAGCCAAAGCTGCCGGATGCAAATTTGCCGTACTCACAGCCACCCACGAAACCGGATTCGGACTTTGGCAAAGTGATGTCAATCCGTATTGCCTGAAAGCTGTCAAGTGGAAAGACGGCAAAGGAGATATAGTCCGCGATTTTGTAAATTCCTGCCATAAATACGGCCTTCAACCGGGCATTTATATAGGTATCCGTTGGAATTCTCTGTTGGGTATCCATAACTTCAAAGCTGAAGGCGAAGGAGAATTTGCCCGTAACCGCCAGGCGTGGTATAAACGCCTGTGCGAGAACATGGTAACAGAGCTATGTACACGTTATGGTGATCTCTATATGATATGGTTTGACAGCGGAGCTGATGATCCACGCGGTGACGGTCCTAAC
Organism: Bacteroides sp. 43_46; assembly: GCF_001915455.1. Taxonomy (NCBI): domain Bacteria; kingdom Pseudomonadati; phylum Bacteroidota; class Bacteroidia; order Bacteroidales; family Bacteroidaceae; genus Bacteroides; species Bacteroides sp. 43_46. The sequence continues at coordinate 33,645 of NZ_MNQN01000126.1, forward strand.
GTAGAACCTATTGTGAATAAATATCAGCCCGACTGTCTTTTTTATCACAACGTTGACCGCGCAGACTTTCGTTGGGGTGGTTCGGAAACAGGTACAGTAGAGTACCCTTGTTGGTCTACCTTCCCCTACCCATACAGCCACAGTAATGCTACCGAACCCGCACGTAACCACAACATACTATTAAAACACGGCGATAAAGACGGCAAATATTGGGTACCGGCTATGGCAGATACTCCATTACGTGGAGCAAACGGGCGTCACGAATGGTTTTGGGAACCGGATGATGAAAATAACATCTACCCATTGGATGCACTAATGGACAAATACGAGAAATCAGTAGGAAGAAATGCAACTCTCATCCTCGGATTAACACCTGATCCGACCGGATTGATTCCCATAGGAGATACGCAACGACTGAAAGAAATGGGAGATGAAATAAACCGTCGTTTTTCTTCCCCCATAGCGAAAACTTTAGGGCAAAAAAAGAGCCTGACTTTGAATCTCGGGAAGAAGCAAACTGTAAATTACTGCATTATTCAGGAAAATATAAAAAACGGAGAACGTATCCGTCAATATAAGATAGAAGCAAAAGTTAATGGGAAATGGCAGTCTGTCTGTTCCGGAGAATCCGTAGGGCATAAACGTATTGAGAAGTTTGATCCGATAGAAGCAACCGCATTAAGACTAACCATTCCCGAGTCTGTTGCATTGCCTGACATTATCAATTTTAGCACATACTACATTAAATAAAAAGTACAAAAAGAAATCTGCAAATAACACCTAATAACTACCCCATGAATAAAAAGAAACTATTCCCACTCGCACTTGTGCCACTCGCAGCCACCAGCCTGCAAGCACAAAGCAACATTCAGACAGGGCGTACAGACAAACGCCCGAATATCATCCTCTTTATGGTAGATGATATGGGTTGGCAGGATACTTCCCTTCCTTTCTGGACACAAAAAACGCATTACAACGAACTATACGAAACGCCGAACATGGAACGACTGGCCCGTCAGGGAATGATGTTCACTCAAGCGTATGCCAGTAGCATCAGTTCTCCCACCCGATGCAGCCTCATCACCGGAACGAATGCGGCACGCCACAGGGTAACCAACTGGACGCTACAAAAAAACACCATGACAGACCGTAAAGACAAACAGCTTGCCGTCCCTGATTGGAATTATAACGGAGTAAGTCAGGTACCCGGTACTAACAACACCTTTGTAGGAACTTCTTTTGTACAAATCCTAAAAGACAACGGCTATCATACTATCCATTGCGGAAAAGCCCATTTCGGTTCCATCGACACTCCGGGAGAAGACCCGCACCATTGGGGATTTGAGGTAAACATCGCCGGACACGCTGCCGGAGGACTTGCCAGTTACCTCGGGGAAGAGAATTACGGACATACCAAAGACGGAAAACCAGTTTCACTAATGGCTGTCCCCGGACTTGAAAAATACTGGGGTACGGAAACATTTGTTACCGAAGCATTAACGCAGGAAGCTATCAAGGCACTAAACAAAGCCAAAAAATACAATCAGCCTTTTTATCTGTATATGGCTCAATATGCTATCCATGTTCCTCTGAATAAAGATATGCGCTTCTACGATAAATACAAGAAGAAAGGTATGACCGACCATGAAGCTGCTTATGCTACCCTTATCGAAGGAATGGATAAAAGCCTCGGCGACCTCATGAACTGGCTGGAGAAAAATGATGAAGCAGACAATACAATTATTATTTTTATGAGTGACAACGGAGGACTTGCAGCCGAATCCTACTGGCGTGACGGAAAGTTACATACACAGAATCATCCTTTGAATAGCGGCAAAGGTTCTACCTACGAAGGAGGTATTCGTGAACCTATGATTGTCAGTTGGCCGGGAGTGGTGAAGCCGGGTAGCAAATGTGACAATTACTTATTGATAGAAGACTTCTACCCTAGCATCCTCGAAATGGCAGGAATCAAGAAGTATAAAACAGTCCAGCCGATAGACGGGATCAGTTTTATTCCCCTATTGAAGCAAACGGGAAATCCTTCTAAAGGACGCAGTCTTTTCTGGAATATGCCCAATAACTGGGGGAATGACGGTCCCGGAATCAATTTTAACTGTGCAGTTCGCAATGGCGACTGGAAGTTGATTTATTATTACGGAACCGGTAAGAAAGAGTTATTCAATATCCCTAATGATATAGGTGAAAGCAACGACTTAAGTGCACAGCATCCTGACATCGTGAAAAGGCTTTCTAAAGAATTGGGAAACTATCTGCGAAAAGTAGATGCACAGCGACCAACTTTCAAGGCTACCGGACAACCTTGTCCCTGGCCGGATGAAAAGAAATAGCCGTTGAAAAGAAAAAGAACTGTGGCGGGGGGGGGGGGGGAGATATAAAACACCCCCCCCCCCACCCCCCCCCCCCCCCTTATTATTCGCAACCATTTATTTTTCAACCACTTATCACATCCTTTGCATTTCTGGCACACGCTTTGAACTTTAATTAGACGTTAATGCAAAAGTAACAACCGATTCCTTAACACAAAAGAGAATTGAAAACATATGTCTAATAATCATTAAAGCAAACGATTATGAAAAAATTAGTATTAGTAGTAGCAATGTTTATGTTTGTTTGTGGTGGTTCATTCCTTGTAAAGGCTCAGAACGGCTCAGAACTCTGAAAAAGCTGCGACAGCCCAGTCAGAAGTTAATGCCGCACTTATCGTTAATGATACAGTAGTCAAAGACACTGTAACTAAAAAAGACGAACCTGTGAAAACAGAACTGAGTGCACCAACCGCTTTTGTCAATGATACAGTAGTCAAAGACACTGCATCCAAAGACAAACCGGCTGAGCCTGTCAAGGAATAACCTTACCAAAAACTCTCAGAACAAAGTCTGCTGAATAATAGTAAGCACACTACAAAAAAGTCACCCCTACTTCGTCTATTCCGGGGGTGACTTTTTTTGTACCTACATACTTACTTGTTTGGATAAAATATTGTACTTTTGGAAGTCAATAAATTATCCACCCAAACTAACTGAATAAACATGAAGCTAAGAAACCTTTTACTCATTGCCCTCGTTGCGGTCGTATTTTGTGGTTGCCACAGTTATCAACCGACCTCTATCACCGTTGCCTCCTATAATCTCAGAAACGCCAACGGCTCCGATTCTGCCAAAGGAAACGGTTGGGGACAACGCTATCCGGTCATTGCCAAAATGGTGCAATACCACGATTTCGATATTTTCGGAACGCAGGAGTGTTTCATTCACCAGCTGAAGGACATGAAAGAAGCATTACCCGGTTATGACTATATAGGTGTAGGCCGCGATGATGGCAAAGAGAAGGGGGAACACTCCGCTATCTTCTACCGCACCGACAAATTTGATGTGATAGAGAAAGGCGATTTCTGGTTGTCGGAGACTCCGGACGTGCCGAGTAAAGGCTGGGATGCAGTCCTGCCCCGCATTTGCAGTTGGGGACACTTCAAATGCAAAGATACGGGCTTTGAATTTCTATTCTTCAACCTGCACATGGACCATATCGGCAAGAAGGCCCGCGTGGAAAGTGCTTATCTCGTGCAAGACAAGATGAAGGAACTCGGTAAGGGTAAAGAGCTTCCGGCTATCCTGACCGGCGACTTCAACGTTGACCAGACTCATCAGTCTTATGACGCTTTTGTCAGCAAAGGTGTGCTTTGCGACTCTTATGAGAAGTGTGACTTCCGCTATGCAACCAACGGAACATTCAATGATTTCGATCCGGACAGTTTTACGGAAAGCCGCATCGACCATGTATTCGTCTCTCCTGTTTTCAAAGTAAAAAGATATGGTGTGCTGACAGACACGTATCGCAGTATCAGAGGAAACGGAGGCAAGAAGGACGCAACGGACTGTCCGGAAGAAATCGACATCAAAGCTTATCAAGTCCGCACGCCCTCGGACCATTTCCCTGTAAAAGTAGAACTGGTGTTTGAGGGAGAAGAACAAAAATAACTCGGAAAGCTTTACCTGTACTAGGTCTACCCGACAAAACACACTGTTGGGAGAGTTAATTCTGAGACTTATCAATGAAGGAAAGGTTGACTTATTGAACAGCATCCAATCGTTTCCACTCCCGCTCTTACCCATGAAATAACTGTTTCATACGGCAAAACCAATAGTTTCATGCATTGGAACCTTTGGTTTCGCCGTACAGAAACCATAGTTTCACCGGTGGGAAACTTTAGTTTCATCATGGAGAAACTTTAGTTTCAGACGCTTGAAACTTTTGTTCCCAAGGCTTGAAACTTCCAGTTTCATACAGCGAAACTACTCTTTTCTCTATGAACAGTGAAAGCAACAGTTACCGTCACACTATTGTCACGCCTTGCTATCACAGCAGAACTCACATATTATCAACTATTTATATCTTACCATGTGACAGATGACAGTATTTTTTTTAATTCATTTGTAGAGAGATAAATCCGATGTTGGCATCAGACACCGAACGCTCCGCCCCGACTATACAGCCTCCACCGAGAGGATACATTTCCAACGCAAAAAAAAGGATTTGTACTGATTAAAACAGTTCAAATCCTTTCCATAAATTTCCCTCGGGAAGGGGAGCTTTCAGTTCTATCAGCTCCTTCGAGACAGGGTGTACGAACCGTACCCTCCTGGCGTGCAGACAAATGCTTCCATCCGGATTGGAACGCGGAGAACCGTATTTCAAATCTCCTTTGATAGGACATCCCATTTTTGCCAGTTGGCAACGAATCTGATGATGCCGTCCGGTTTTTAAGTCAACTTCGAGTAAATAATAGTTCTCCGAACGACCGATCAAACGGTAGTCCAAAACCGCTTTCTTACTATTCGGCACTTCCTTGTCGTATGCATAGCTCTTGTTCTGCTTTTCATTGCGCACAAGAAAATGCACCAATTCGCCTTCTGATTCTTTCGGAGCATTCTTCACAACTGCCCAATAAGTCTTTTTCACCTCACCGGCGCGGAACATCTCATTGAGCCGCGTAAGCGCCTTACTCGTTTTGGCAAAAATAACAAGACCGCTTACGGGGCGGTCCAGCCGGTGTGTCACACCGAGGAAAACATTGCCGGGTTTCTGATATTTCTCTTTCAGGTACTGCTTCACAGTCTCCGAAAGAGGCGTATCACCCGTCTTGTCTGCCTGGACAATCTCGGAAGCGGTCTTGTTGACTACAATGATATGGTTGTCTTCGTATACAACAGTCATTCTGTTCGATTACATGTTCATACCACCATCTACCTGAATCACCTGTCCTGATACGTAAGAAGACATATCGGAAGCCAGGAAGGTAGCGATGTTTGCCACATCTTCAGGAGTACCACCACGACGCAAAGGAATTTTCTTTGCCCATTCTGCTCTTACTTCGTCAGAAAGAGCGGCAGTCATGTCTGTCAGGATGAATCCCGGAGCGATAGCATTGGCACGGATGCCACGAGAACCGAGTTCTTGTGCGATAGACTTGGCCAATGCAATCATACCTGCCTTGGAAGCAGCATAGTTAGCCTGTCCTGCATTACCGTGAACACCTACGACAGATGCCATGTTGATAATGCTACCGGCTTTCTGACGCATCATGACAGGTGTACAAGCGTGGATGAAGTTAAATGCAGATTTCAGGTTCACGTTGATTACCATATCCCACTGCTGTTCGCTCATACGCATCATCAAACCGTCGCGAGTGATACCGGCATTGTTTACCAATATATCGATACGTCCGAAGTCTTTGTGGATTTCTTCTACGACCTTTGCAGTATCTTCAAAGTTAGCTGCGTTAGAAGCATAACCTTTGGCTTTTACACCCATTGCTTCAAGTTCTTTTGCTGTATTTTCTGCATTTTCGTCAATGACAAGGTCAGTAAATGCGATGTTTGCACCTTCGGCAGCAAACTTCAGAGCGATAGCCTTACCAATACCGCGGGCAGCACCGGTTACAATGGCTGTTTTTCCGTCTAATAATCCCATACTAAAAGTTATTTAATTAAATTTCTGTTCTATGCAGTGCGCCAAACACAATGTTGGCTACGTACTTATTTCTCGTATCTTCATCCAGATGTGCACCTATATGACCACGGATGTAAGGAACTTCAATCCCTTTCACACAATAATGAATCAAGTCAGCCGTCATCTCCACATCGTCAATGTGAAAAACTCCCTTTGCCTGTCCTTCCAAAAGAACGGCCTTAAAGAGTTGTACCTCCTTCGCATCAAATTTCTTACGGACTTTCTCCACCCGCCAGATATCACGGAAGAAATAAGCACGTAAGGTTCCGTTTCGATAGACTACTTCTTTTACTGCATCCAACCGGGTATATATCATCTCCAACAGTTTTTCGTCCGGCGAGATATTCTTCTCAGCTACCCGCTTCATCATATCCGACAGGATATCTAATTCCGATTCTACAACAGCCAGATAGATTTCATCCTTACTTTTAAAATAGGTATAAAGCGTTCGTCTACCTTTTTTAGAAGCAAGAGCGATATCATTCATCGTAGTGTTCTCTACCCCCATCTTTGCGAAAAGCTGACGGGCAACATCTACTAACTTGGCTTTTGTTTTGGATACGGTCATAGGTTACAAATTGCACATTGCTGAATATTTTGAGCAAAAGTAACTCTTTTCTTTAGACCATACAAGAAAACAGACAGAATATTAACATTTGTATATTAATAGGTACTAAAAAAACTATCATCATTATCCTGCTCATTTTCAGTAAAATAAGAAAGAAATGATGATTTATTCGAAAAATATTCAGCAATTTATTTGTTTGTCTCAAAAAAAGCCGTACCTTTGCACCCGTTAAACATCGCGGAGTGGAGCAGTTGGTAGCTCGTTGGGCTCATAACCCAAAGGTCATTCGTTCGAGTCGGATTTATGTAGGCACTTTCAATAGTAGTTCAATTCACAAGTTCCTTTCAGTTACCAACAAGAATATCAACAAAGTTATTAACAGGTTAATTATCTAAAAATAAGCTAATTGCTCCTAAACGAGGACCGTTTATAAACAAGGCTAGATTCACTTATTCACAACTATATATTTCGTTGATATATTATAAATTCACTCTTCTCTCCCAAACGAACGATACTCCAACGGAGTAAGCCCTGTACGCTTCTTAAAAAAAAGAAGTATTCGGTAGACTGGAAACCAAGAAAAAAAGAATCTCCTTGACGGATTGGGAAGTACCGACCAGTAGTTGTTTGGCTTTACGAAGTTTCAGTTCTTGAAAGTATTTGGCGGGAGCATATCCTGTATATTCTTTGAAAACACGGCGGAACCATGAATAGCTAATATTCAACCTCATCGCCAATTCCTCCGGATCCACATTGCCGGCTACATTTTCATTCATTATAATCTTGGCCTGTTCAATCTTCTGATCGACATCACTCATTTCAAAAATCTTGTTTTTTTGGAGACAGAATGTTCTTTCAACGGATAGGGAGAGTCGGGAGGAATAGACTGATAACCGACCGTATTAACCCACAAACCGAATTTCCGGTCCATGTCATTTACAATCAAGTATTTAAATTCCACTCCTAAGCCATTGTCCTCAGCCATATCAATGTGTTTTCATACAATTTGGGTTGGACAAAAATAAGAATTATCTTCAGAAATCGTATGCTAAGAAACAAAAAACACCCGGAGTGTCTTTTTGGATACATCCGGATGTTTCTCACAAACAAATCTTATTTAAACATTAAAATGCTTTGCGATATAATACTTCAATGTCTTCAACTGATGTAGGACGAGGGTTACCACCCGTACAAACATCATTAAAGGCAGCTACCGCCAATGCAGGGATATCTTCTTCTTTCACATTGATCTCATGCAATTTTTGCGGGATACCGATACTGAGAGAAAGAGATTTTACCGCTTCAATAGCCGCTTTTACACCTTCCGCCTCACTCATACCGGCAGTTTCAACTCCCATAGCTTTCGCTATATTGATATATTTCGGAGCAGCCGGAGATTCAGCATTATATTCCATTACATAAGGCAACAATAGAGCATTTGCCACCCCATGAGGAGTATCATAGAAAGCACCCAACGGGTGAGCCATTGAGTGAACGATTCCCAAACCTACATTTGAGAATCCCATACCAGCAATATATTGTGCTTGAGACATCGCTTCACGGGCAACTACATCTTTGCCATTATCCACAGCCGCTTTCAGATTCTGCGCAATCATTTCAATGGCTTTCAGTTCAAACATATCACTCATCGCCCAAGCTCCCGGAGTGATGTAACTTTCGATAGCATGCGTCAAAGCGTCCATACCCGTAGCAGCAGTCAGCCCTTTCGGCATAGAATACATCAATTCCGGGTCCACAATAGCCACTGCCGGAATGTCATTCGGGTCTACGCAAACCATTTTCTTACGGGCATCTTCGTCGATAATCACGTAATTGATAGTCACTTCGGCAGCAGTTCCTGCGGTAGTAGGCAATGCGAAGGTCGGCACAGCCTTATGTTTGGTATCGGCCACCCCTTCCAAAGATTTCACATCTGCGAAATCCGGATTGTTCACTACAATACCAATACCTTTTGCCGTATCAATAGAAGAACCACCACCCAATGCCACGATAAAATCAGCACCGGAAGCTTTATATGCAGCCACACCATTCTGTACATTGGCAATAGTAGGATTGGCTTTTACATCACTGTAAAGTTCATAAGGAATCTTATTGTCGTCGAATACTTTGATGATTTCGGCAGCTACACCGAACTTGATAAGGTCTTTATCTGTAACAAAAAAGGCTTTCTTAAAGCCACGTCTAGCTGCTTCCACAGCAATTACACTCCGGCAACCTGCGCCGAAATAAGAAGTCTCATTTAAAATAATGCGATTCATGGTTGTGTTATTTTGTTTAAAGGGTTAACCGCAACACCTCCTATTGTAGGAAATATTGCGGTTGCTAAAGTAGATAAATTCAATGATTAATACAAATATTATTTAGGAAGATTAAAGGCAACAGTCATTTCCTTCATCTGTTCCTGGCTCATGCCATCCGGTTCGAAGCCCACATTCTTGGCTGCAATATAAATTAATACGGATTTATTTAATACGTCAATTTGGTCGAAAGCCTGCATCGCATCGCAGTCAACAGCAAATACTCCATGCTTTTCCCACATCGTCACATCATAGTCCTACAATTCCTTAGTACCCAAGATAGTACGGTCGCTCGTTGCGCCCAAGTCGACTGCAAAAAAGTTTTGTTTCATGGTATTCTGTCTATATATTTAAAGTATTCATTTATCTACATGGCAAAGATAGACGATTCCTTCTTCATGTTCCTTACACATTTTGATTGAAAGGATATACATTTTGATACAAATACATAAACCAAACTTCCACTGTTTAGCATATTTTTCACTTTTATGCAAAAAAAGTATTGTTTTATGCATATTTTCTCCAGAATAATGCATACTTTTGCGCCATTCTTAGAATAATTATACAATGAAGAAGAAAGCAAATCGGTTAGACGCCATCAAAATGATTATCTCAAGCAAAGAGGTCGGTTCGCAGGAAGAACTGCTGCAAGAGTTGAACCGCGAAGGCTTCGAACTGACACAGGCCACCCTCTCCCGCGACTTGAAACAACTGAAAGTAGCCAAAGCTGCCAGTATGAACGGGAAGTACGTATACGTGCTGCCGAACAACATTATGTATAAACGCTCCACCGATCAGAGTGCCGGCGAAATGTTGCGAAGTAACGGATTCATTTCCTTGCAATTTTCAGGCAACATCGCCGTTATCCGCACCCGCCCGGGTTACGCCAGCAGTATGGCTTACGATATCGACAACAATGAATTCAGCGAAATACTGGGAACCATTGCCGGCGATGATACTATCATGTTGGTGTTGCGTGAAGGAGTTGCGACAAGCAAGATTCGCCAGCTTTTGTCACTCATCATTCCGAACATTGAATAACTATACATATTTATATATATAAAGAAATGGACACTCAACAAATAGATGTTATGGTAGCCGACGCCTCACATGAGGTATACGTTGACACTATTTTGGAAACTATCAGAAATGCTGCCGCCGTGCGAGGAACGGGAATCGCAGAACGCACACACGAATACGTAGCGACAAAGATGAAAGAAGGTAAAGCAATCATTGCTCTCTGTGGTGACACATTCGCCGGATTCACCTATATCGAATCATGGGGAAACAAGCAATACGTGGCTACCTCCGGTCTGATCGTACATCCCGATTTCCGTGGTTTGGGGCTGGCAAAACGCATCAAACAGGCTTCTTTCCAACTGGCACGCCTCCGTTGGCCGAAAGCTAAGATTTTCAGCTTGACCTCCGGAGCAGCTGTTATGAAAATGAACACCGAACTGGGATACGTCCCTGTCACCTTCAACGAACTGACAGACGATGAATCTTTCTGGAAAGGATGCGAAGGATGTATCAACCATGACATCCTGAAAGCTAAAAACCGTAAGTTCTGCATCTGCACAGCTATGCTGTACGACCCGACAGATCCACGGAACATTAAAAAAGAACAAGAAAGAAATAACATTTAAAAGATACAGCACTATGGAAGAAAAGAAGAAAAAAGTAGTGGTGGCATTCAGCGGCGGACTGGACACATCGTTCACCGTCATGTACCTCGCCAAAGAAAAAGGTTATGAAGTATATGCAGCTTGTGCCAATACGGGTGGTTTCAGCGAAGAACAACTGAAAACAAACGAAGAAAATGCCTATAAACTGGGAGCGGTAAAATACGTAACGCTGGACGTTACTCAGGAATACTACGAAAAGAGTCTGAAATACATGGTTTTCGGAAATGTGCTGCGTAACGGTACTTATCCTATTTCGGTCAGCTCCGAACGTATCTTCCAGGCATTGGCTATCGCACGTTATGCCAACGAAATCGGTGCGGATGCCATTGCCCACGGTTCTACCGGAGCAGGTAATGACCAGATTCGTTTCGACATGACTTTCCTCGTACTGGCGCCGAACGTAGAAATCATCACACTGACCCGTGATATGGCATTGAGTCGTCAGGAAGAAATTGACTACTTGAACAAACATGGTTTCAACGCGGACTTCACCAAACTGAAATATTCATATAACGTAGGTCTGTGGGGTACCTCTATTTGTGGTGGTGAAATCCTCGACTCCGCACAAGGGCTGCCCGAAACAGCTTACCTGAAACACGTAGAAAAGGAAGGCAGCGAACAACTCCGCCTGACTTTCGAAAAAGGAGAACTGAAAGCTGTCAACGATGAGAAATTCGATGACCCGATCAAAGCGATCCAGAAGGTAGAAGAAATCGGCGCCGCTTACGGTATCGGCCGTGACATGCATGTGGGCGACACAATTATCGGTATCAAAGGCCGCGTAGGTTTCGAAGCCGCCGCCCCGATGCTGATTATCGGTGCTCACCGTTTCCTTGAGAAATACACATTGAGCAAATGGCAGCAGTACTGGAAAGACCAGGTAGCCAACTGGTACGGTATGTTCCTCCACGAAAGCCAATATCTGGAACCGGTTATGCGTGATATCGAAGCGATGTTGCAGGAAAGCCAGCGCAACGTAAACGGTACAGCGATTCTCGAACTCCGCCCGCTTTCTTTCTCTACCGTAGGTGTAGAATCGGAAGACGACCTCGTGAAAACGAAATTCGGAGAATATGGTGAAATGCAAAAAGGTTGGACTGCCGAGGATGCAAAAGGCTTTATCAAGGTAACTTCCACTCCGTTACGTGTTTACTATAACAACCATAAAGACGAAGAGATATGATTAAAGCAGGAATCATTGGTGGCGCAGGATATACGGCAGGCGAACTAATCCGCCTGTTACTCAACCATCCGGAAACTGAAATCGTATTTATCAACAGCAGCAGTAATGCCGGAAACAGAATTACTGACGTACACGAAGGCTTGTATGGAGAAACAGATCTAAGATTCACCGACCAGTTACCTCTGGACGAAATTGATGTTCTTTTCTTCTGCACAGCTCACGGTGACACGAAGAAATTCATGGAAAGCCATAACATACCGGAAGACCTGAAAATCATTGACCTTTCCATGGACTACCGTATCAAGAGTGACGACCATGACTTTATCTACGGTCTGCCGGAACTGAACCGACGAGCTACCTGTACGGCAAAGCACGTGGCCAATCCCGGTTGTTTCGCCACCTGTATCCAACTCGGCCTGCTCCCGCTAGCCAAAAACCTGATGTTGACAGACGATATTTCGGTAAACGCCATTACCGGAAGTACGGGTGCCGGCGTGAAACCGGGCGCTACCAGTCATTTCAGTTGGAGAAACAATAACATCAGTGTGTACAAGGCATTCGAGCATCAACACGTTCCGGAAATCAAGCAGTCACTGCAACAATTACAGAACAGCTTCGACTCCGACATTGACTTTATCCCGTATCGTGGCGATTTCCCTCGCGGCATTTTCGCTACCCTTGTGGTAAAGACCAAAGTAGCCCTCGAAGAAATCGTCCGTATGTACGAAGAATATTACGCCAAAGACTCATTTGTACATATTGTAGATAAGAATATAGACCTCAAACAGGTAGTCAACACCAACAAATGCCTGATACATCTTGAGAAACATGGCGACAAGCTATTGATTATCTCCTGTATCGACAACTTGCTGAAAGGTGCCAGTGGACAAGCGGTTCATAACATGAACCTGATGTTTAACCTGGAAGAAACCGTAGGACTACGTTTGAAGCCTTCAGCTTTTTAAAAACAAAAGAATTATGAAATTATTCGACGTATACCCATTATACAACATCAACATAGTCAAAGGGAAAGGCTGTAAAGTCTGGGATGAAAACGGAACCGAATACTTAGACCTTTACGGAGGTCATGCCGTAATCTCTATCGGACACGCACATCCTCACTATGTGGAGATGATTAGCAATCAGGTAGCTAACCTCGGTTTCTATTCAAACTCAGTAATCAACAAACTCCAGCAACAGGTGGCCGAACGACTGGGAAAGATTTCCGGTTACGAGGATTACAGCCTGTTCCTGATAAACAGCGGAGCCGAGGCGAATGAGAACGCTCTGAAACTGGCTTCTTTCCACAACGGACGTACCAAAGTGGTATCTTTCAGCAAAGCCTTCCACGGACGTACTTCACTGGCAGTAGAAGCGACCAACAATCCGTCTATCATTGCACCTATCAACAACAACGGTCATGTTGTTTATCTTCCTCTGAACGACGTCGAAGCCATGAAGCAGGAACTGTCTCGGGGAGATATATGTGCCGTTATCATTGAAGGAATACAAGGTGTAGGAGGGATCAAGATACCGACTACCGAATTTATGCAGGAACTCCGCAAAGCTTGCACAGAAACCGGCACTATCCTGATTCTGGACGAAATTCAGAGCGGATACGGACGTAGCGGTAAATTCTTCGCCCACCAGTATGCTGATATCAAGCCGGACATCATCACCGTAGCCAAAGGAATCGGTAACGGCTTCCCAATGGCAGGCGTATTGATTAGCCCGATGTTTAAACCGGTATACGGACAATTAGGAACGACTTTTGGAGGAAACCACCTGGCATGTTCGGCAGCCCTTGCCGTTATGGACGTGATTGAACAGGAAAATCTGGTAGAGAATGCAGCCAAGGTAGGTAACTACTTGCTGGAAGAACTGAAGAAATTCCCGCAAATCAAGGAAGTACGCGGACGCGGACTCATGATAGGACTCGAATTTGAAGAACCGATCAAAGAATTGCGCAGCCGCCTCATCTATGACGAACATGTGTTTACCGGAGCAAGCGGTACGAATGTACTCCGCCTGTTACCCCCTCTCTGTCTCAGCATGGAGGAAGCCGACGAATTCCTTGCCCGGTTCAAGAAAGTACTCTAATTGCTCATTCTGATTAATAAACAGCCAACAATAAAAGCAGCCTTTACAAGAAAACGATTTCTTATTCAGGCTGCTTTTTGTTTTTTCGTAATTAACCGTTACCTTTGCCTGTGACAACTCATTAAAAACAAGCGTATATGAAAATAGCCATTATCGGTGCAGGAAATATGGGCGGTTCAATCGCCCGTGGCCTGGCAAAAGGAAGTCTGATAGCAGATTCGGACATCATCGTATCCAATCCCAGTGCCGGGAAACTAGAGAGACTGAAAAAGGAATTTCCGAGTATCTCTACCACAAACAATAACGCAGAAGCCGCCACAGGAGCAGACATTGTCATTCTAGCCGTCAAACCGTGGCTGATGCAACCGGTCATGCGCGAGTTGAAACTAAAAAGCAAACAGATACTTATCTCGGTAGCCGCCGGTATCAGCTTTGAAGAACTGGCTCATTACGTCATCGCACCGGAAATGGCAATGTTCCGTCTGATTCCGAACACGGCCATCAGCGAACTGGAAAGCATGACACTGGTCGCCGCACGTAATACGAATGACGAACAGGACCAATTTATCCTCCGCCTATTCAGCGAAATGGGAACAGTCATGCTGATTCCCGAAGATAAAATAACAGCAGCCACCGCATTGGCTTCCTGCGGCATTGCCTACGTATTGAAATATATCCAGGCAGCTATGCAAGCCGGCATCGAAATGGGACTCCGCCCCAAAGACGCCATGCAAATGATAGCGCAATCCCTGAAAGGAGCTGCTGCATTGATTCAAAACAACGACACTCACCCCAGCGTAGAAATCGACAAAGTGACTACACCGGGCGGAATCACAATCAAAGGGATCAACGAACTGGAGCACAACGGCTTTACTTCCGCCATTATCAAAGCGATGAAAGCCTCCAAATAACGCCACAAAATTATTAATCATAAAATACCAACCACTTGTATGAATGACCAAATTAAACAAATAGCAGAACGCCTCCGCGGACTACGCGACGTACTCGAACTTACTTCTGAGGATATCGCCCGCGACAGTGACATTTCTGCTGAAGAGTACCGACTCGCAGAAACTGGAGAATACGATATTTCTGTCAGTATGTTGCAGAAAATAGCCCGTACCTACAATGTCGCCCTCGATGCCCTGATGTTCGGCGAAGAACCCAAAATGAGCAGCTACTTTGTAACCCGCGCCGGCAAGGGGACCAGTATCGAACGTACGAAAGCCTACAAATACCAGTCTCTGGCAGCCGGATTCATGAACCGTACCGCCGACCCGTTCATCGTCACCGTTGAACCGAAAGGAGATGACGAGCCGATCCATTACAACAAGCATAACGGTCAGGAGTTCAACCTCGTACTCGAAGGACGTATGCTTATCAACATCGAAGGCAAGGAAATCATCCTCAACCAAGGCGACAGCATTTATTTTAACTCCAAACTTCCACATGGCATGAAAGCGCTCGACGGCAAAACGGTACGTTTTCTGGCAGTAATTATGTAATAACATCATGGTAGAAAGATTTTTATCACAGACCTCCTTTACCTCACAAGAGGATTTCATCAAGAACCTGAAAATAAACGTCCCGGAAAACTTCAACTTCGGTTATGACGTAGTAGATGCCTGGGCTGCCGAACAGCCCGACAAGAACGCTTTACTGTGGACAAATGACAAAGGTGAAAGCCGTCAGTTCTCATTTGCCGACATGAAACGTTACACAGACATGACGGCTTCCTATTTCCAAAGTCTGGGCATCGGCCGTGGCGACATGGTTATGCTGATCCTGAAACGCCGCTACGAGTTCTGGTATAGCACAATCGCCCTTCACAAACTGGGAGCAACCGTCATTCCGGCCACTCATCTGCTGACTAAAAAAGATATCATCTACCGTTGCAACGCTGCTGACATCAAGATGATCGTAGCTGCCGGCGAAGGAATCATCCTGCAACATATCAAGGACGCCCTGCCCGAGTGCCCTACCGTAGAAAAGCTGGTCAGCGTCGGTCCCGAGATTCCGGAAGGATTCGAAGACTTCCACGCAGGGATTGAGAGCGCCGCCCCGTTTGTACGGCCCCGCCATGCAAACACCAACGATGATATCTCATTAATGTATTTCACTTCCGGCACCACCGGCGAACCTAAAATGGTGGCACATGACTTTACCTATCCACTGGGCCATATCGTTACCGGCAGCTTCTGGCATAATCTGGACGAAAACAGCCTTCACCTTACTATCGCCGATACAGGCTGGGGCAAGGCCGTGTGGGGAAAGCTCTACGGACAATGGATTGCCGGAGCAAACATCTTTGTCTATGACCACGAGAAGTTCACTCCGGGAGACATTCTGGAAAAGATACAGAATTATCATGTAACTTCCCTCTGTGCACCTCCCACTATCTTCCGCTTCCTGATTCACGAAGACCTGACGAAGTTCGATCTGTCTTCACTCAAATACTGCACCATTGCCGGAGAAGCATTGAATCCCGCTGTATTCGATACATTCAAGAAGTTGACAGGCATCAAACTCATGGAAGGTTTCGGTCAGACCGAAACCACTCTTACCATTGCCACTATGCCTTGGATGCAACCCAAACCGGGTAGCATGGGATTGCCCAATCCCCAATATGATGTGGACTTGATTGACCATGAAGGCCGTTCCGTAGAAGCCGGAGAGCAGGGACAAATCGTAATCCGTACCAGCAAAGGTAAGCCGCTCGGTCTTTTCAAAGAGTATTACCGGGATGCGGAACGTACCCATGAAGCTTGGCACGATGGAATTTACTATACCGGAGACGTTGCCTGGAAAGATGAAGACGGTTATCTCTGGTTTGTAGGTCGTGCCGACGACGTTATCAAGAGTTCCGGCTACCGCATCGGCCCGTTCGAAGTGGAAAGTGCCTTGATGACACATCCCGCAGTTGTAGAATGTGCCATTACCGGAGTGCCCGACGAGATTCGCGGACAAGTGGTGAAAGCAACGATTGTATTGTCTAAAGAATATAAGAACCGCGCGGGAGAAGAATTAATCAAAGAATTGCAGAATCACGTGAAGAAAGTGACTGCGCCCTATAAATATCCGCGTGTAATCGAGTTCGTAGAAGAACTTCCGAAAACAATCAGCGGTAAGATTCGTCGTGTAGAAATCCGCGAGAACGATCAGAAGTAAATAAAAAACGACCATTTCATCGATAAAATCCTCCTTTAGCTGCTTCCCAACAGCCTAAAGGAGGATTTCTTTTCATGCACAATGCTACAAATTGGTCAACTTATGCAAATTCTGGTTCAATGAATCATTTGTATACTATATCTGAATCAAAATTACACGTCTAAGTCGTTTTTGTCTCTTATCTTTGCCACAGTAAAAATAAAAACACACTATAAAGATTATGATTACAAGTAGAAAGATTTCTCAAGTCAATGTTTTTGCTGGTAGTCCTTGGGAAGTAGCCAGCGTAAAGAATCTGCTGAAAGCAGCATATATTGAGGTTTCAATGAAAGAGAATGGGCGGAACGGTTTCCTCTTATCTGTCCCTTGCGAATATTATACGGCAGCAATGCGTGTGATTGGCAATAGAAAGATTTCATAGGTTTTAGGTTAATATATTCAGGATTGAGTGCCGATTGTAATGGGGGTTGCAATCGGCTTGTTTTATTATCAGCCTACTGCTTTACCACCCACTCTCCCCTATGTCTTTTCCGTTCAGCTATACTTGCCTTTCGGCTTAGGCCCCCATTAAACATCCGTCATACAGTAGGTATTCATCTGTTATCCGGTAATGATTGTTCGCAAAAGCCGCCGTTATAATTAACTCGCCACAGCCGTGGAGAGTATTCGCCACGGCCGTGGAAGGATCTCTCCACAGCTGTGAGAAGAACTCGTCACAGCCGTGGCGAATTAGTAATACCGGTATCCTGACAGAATAATACCGGTATCTCACACACAACTATACCGGCTTCCCTTTTTATAAAGTCTTACTTAGCCTGCCCGTAAACAAGCAACTTCAGTCTTTATTGTGTTCAAGCTATGTAACAACTTACACCACAAACAATCCATGCATGCCCTGCTACCCGTAGCGAACACTTATAATCGCAAGAAATCAAGATAAGAAACAATGACGATTACACAAATCAGGAAGAAGGAAGATACGGTACTGTATCTGAACCGAGCAGTGTACTTCTGTCCCATTTTAGAAATAAATAAGGCACGAGGCAAAAAATACCAATAAACCGATAAAGAAAAAAATAATTGTGACCGGCCATATTACAAGATTTCCATATCTTTGCCCACTATAATTTATTACAACGTATTAAATCAATAATAACATGAAATTCAATTACCACATTATCATCCTTTTGCTTTTAATTGTCCGATTGTTCACACCAAGTACGGCAAAGGCTAGCCAAAACTACATCAACAACCTATATCCCTCCGACAATGATGAATTTGAAACTTTAATGGAGAAAATAAGGAAAGACTTTGCACAGAATCCGCTTATTGACGAGTTTCTACACAAATACGATACCGCCAAAGGCTGTTTCACCGACGTGGACTACAGCCGCCGCGACCGTACAAACTGGGAACCTCTCACTCACATAGACCGACTGTATGATTTTGCATTTGCCTACACCAACCCTCAGAATACTTACTATCAGAACGAAGATATCTATAATAAGATAGTGAAAGGGCTGGAATATTGGTATGAACGCAATCCGAACTGCAACAACTGGTGGTACAACCAGATTGCCGAACCGCAGAAAATCGGTATACTGCTTATACAGATGCGTGTCGGGAAAAAACAGATACCGGCAGAATTGGAAACTAAAACCTTGCAACGTATCCGCAAAGAAGGAGGAGACCCCGCCAAATGGACCGGTGCTAACAGAACCGACATCGCACTTCACTGGATTTACCGGTCATGTCTGGAAAAAAACGAGGCCGACCTGGAAACGGCTCTCGCAAATGCTTACAGTCCGATAGAATATACTGTAAAAGAAGGTTTCCAGCACGACAACTCTTATTTCCAACATGGCGTACAACTTTATATCGGTGGATATGGCGATGAGATCCTGAAAGGAACAACTCAGGTGGCTATGTATACCCAAGGAACAAAATATGCCTTGAGCACCGAGAAGATACAGCTGTTAAGCAAGTTCATGCGCCAAACTTATTATCAAGCCATACGCGGAAAATATATGCTTTTCGATGTACTGGGCAGAGGCATAAGCCGGAAAGATATTACCGACAAAAGCGCCACCGCCCTATTTGCCGAACGTATGGCGGTTCTCGATCCGGAACATATTGAAGAGTACAAAGCTATCATCGCACGTCTAAAAGATGAACAAGCTGCCGACTACAAACTAAAGCCTCTGCATACACATTATTTCCGAGGAGACTATACCCTGCACGTACGCCCCGGCTATACGTTCGACGTCCGTACTGTATCCACCCGCACCATGCGTTGTGAATACGGCAACGGAGAAAACCTCAAAACTTATTTCATGTCGGACGGATGTACCAATATCGTAACTCAAGGAAATGAATATACCAATATCTTCCCTGCATGGAACTGGCGCAGAATCCCCGGAACAACGGCTCCGCAACTGGACACGATCCCAATGGCCGCAAGCGACTGGCAGACTCGGGGAACTTCCACTTTTGCCGGAGGGGTGTCCGACAGTATCTACGGAGTGTCCGCCTATGCTTACATGGACAATTATGCCGGTGTGAATACCGGAGCCAAAAAAGCCTGGTTCTTTTTCGACAATGAAGTGGTGTGTTTAGGATCAGGAATCAATTCTACTTCATACGCACCTGTATACACCACAATCAACCAGTGTTTGCTTGATGACAAGAACATATTATTATCGCAGAACAAGCAGCAAACGACAATAAAGAAAGGAGAATTTTCCTACGATTCTCCCGATTGGGTATTACATAACGGAATCGGATATATCTTCCCTCAAGGCGGCAGGATATTCTTATGCAATCAGCAACAAACGGGCTCATGGTATGACATCAACCATACAGAATCGAAAGAAATGCAACAACGGGAGGTTTTCACACTCGGATTCAATCATGGAACTAACCCTCGTAACACTACTTATGCATACATCATAGCACCGGGAATAACTTCTGCCCGACAGATGAATGCATACAATAAAAAGAATGGGATTGAAATCTTGGCAAATACGGATGCCATGCAGATCGTAAGAAACAAGAAGCTGAATATCTGGCAAATGGTATTTTACCGGGAAGGAACTTTCACTCACAAAGATATTACTGTAAAAGTAGATAAGGCATGCGCATTAATGCTCAAAGATATCTATCAAAGTAGTGCAGAACTGCACATTGCTGATCCTGCACAGAGTCAGTCGTGCATCAAAGTGGATGTATACATCCCCAAAGTTTCCAAAAACACCCGTAGTATCTTATGTGATTTTGAAAAGACAGGCATCTACGCCGGTGCATCCAAGAAATACTCTCTTTAATATAATACGAGTTGAGTGCTAAAACCGGAAGATATTCAGGCCCGTCAGACAATACATTAACCGTGGCTTTCATATACACTTCCGGTTTACCTCCCGGTTTACATAAAGCTCATAAATCAAACTCAAATCCGGTTTTAGTCAGTATCAAAGACAAAATAACACCATAACTGATACATAAACAAAAAGCTCCGTAAATCAAAGATTTACAGAGCTTTTAATCAGGAATACTCGTACTCGAAGCGGGACTTGAACCCGCACAGCCGCAATGGCCAAAGGATTTTAAGTCCTTCGTGTCTACCATTCCACCATTCGAGCATCCTTTCAAGCAAGGTTATGCTCTACCAACTGAGCTATTTCCGCGTATTTTCAACGGGTGCAAAGATAAACAGTTTACTTGTTTCTGCCAAATCTTTTCGAAGGAAAGTTTAAAAAACTATCCTTCGAAATGCTGTTTATCGCCCAAGAAGTGCCTTTTCTGCTTCTTCCATCCCACAGAAATTGAAACCTTCAACGGTCTGCTGCATCAATGCGGAGATTTCGGCATTACATAAATTACCAATACTGCCTTCGTGCGTATGATGTACTTCTTTACCATGAGAGAATTTTCCGGCTTCAATATCCAGTCCCACCTTTTTATAAGCATCACGGAAAGGCATACCTTCACGAGCCAAACGATTCACTTCTTCTACACTGAAGATAAGCAGATACTTATCATCGTCAAGAATATGTTCGTTCACTTTTATCTCGTTCATTATATAGGTCGTCATCTGCAAGCAATCTTTCAATTCCTGGAAAGCAGGAATAAAGACTTCTTTTATAATCTGCAAGTCACGGAAATAGCCGGATGGCAGATTATTCGCAATCATCATGATCTGTTGAGGAAGCGATTGCAATTTATTACATTTGGCACGTGTCAATTCAAAGACATCCGGGTTCTTCTTGTGTGGCATAATACTGGACCCCGTAGTACAATCATCCGGCAACTTTACAAAACCGAAGTTCTGACTGTTGAACATACAAGCATCAAAAGCTAGTTTGGATATTGTTCCGGCAATGGTTGCCAAAGCAAAAGCCACATTACGCTCCATTTTTCCACGTCCCATTTGAGCATATACTACATTGTAGTTCAGCGAATCAAAACCGAGCAAACGAGTTGTCATCGTCCGATCCAATGGAAAAGAAGAACCATATCCGGCAGCAGAGCCCAGCGGATTACGATTGCACATCTTAAAGGCAGCCTGCAAGAATAACATATCATCTACCAAGCTCTCGGCATATGCACCGAACCACAGTCCGAAAGAGGACGGCATAGCAATCTGTAAATGTGTATATCCCGGCATCAGTATATCCTTATATCGCTCACTCTGGTTAACCAGCACATGGAAAAGTTGCTCTACCGCCTCAGCGATTTCTTTAATTTGGGTACGGGTAAAGAGTTTCAAATCCAGCAACACTTGGTCATTGCGTGAACGCCCGCT
The DNA here is from genome assembly GCF_001915455.1 of Bacteroides sp. 43_46. Lineage (NCBI taxonomy): Bacteria > Pseudomonadati > Bacteroidota > Bacteroidia > Bacteroidales > Bacteroidaceae > Bacteroides > Bacteroides sp. 43_46. The sequence continues at coordinate 55,501 of NZ_MNQN01000126.1, forward strand.
ATGTATCTTCTTTCCTATGTCACCCAAACGCCGGGTCAACATCAGTTCCACCTGTGAATGTACGTCTTCCACTCCTTCTTCTATCACAAATTCACCTTTTTCGGCCGAAGCATATATATTCCTCAACTCTGCCAACAATTGCACGAGTTCCTCCTTTGTCAACAAACCGATACTTTCGAGCATTGTGATATGAGCCATAGAACCGATCACATCATGTTTAGCCAGATAAAGGTCCATTTCGCGGTCACGACCTACAGTGAAACGTTCGATATCTTTATTCACCTGTACGGATTTCTCCCAAAGTTTCTGTGCCATAAAAACAAGTATTAGTAATTAATAACAGCCAGCATTTCAACCATTTTCTCCAACCCCTCCTGAAGCGGTTTCTGTACCATCGCTTTCATAAACGGATTAATATCTATTTCGATAGTCACTTTCACATTACATTCCTCCTCAGCAGTTTCAACCAGTTGAATCCACATATTAAAAGGAAGCGGTGAATTGGTAGTTGCCAGTTTAATGGATTTACAAGGATCACGTTCTACAATTTGCAGCGTCAACTGCCCTACGGGAGAGACTGTAAAACTCAACGTATCCGAATCAAAACTTAAATCTTCCACTTTATCCTGTGGCAAACGGTCTTTGATAGCTTCCAGATTGCTTAAATCCGAAAGCTTATTATATACACGTTCCTGACTATAAGGTATTACCTTGACACTACTCTCAAAATTTGCCATAAATATCTGTTAGTATAAAATAAAAAAAGAACGACCCGAACAGTTACTGTCCGAATGGTTCTTTCTTTTAAATATTTGAATTAACAATAAAATCTTACTTTCCAGCATCCCAATGCGCGGGGTCCTTACGCCATTCATTCAATGTTTGTATGTCTTCTTTTTCGATATAACCTGTACGAAGTGCCACATCAAGCACCGCTTCATAATTGGTTAATGTCACCAAAGACACTTTCGCATTTTTGAATGCCTCTTCGGCAACCGGGAATCCATAAGTAAAGGCTGCAACCATACCGATTACTTCGCAACCATCGCGACGGATTGCCTCTACTGCCTTCAAACTACTACCACCTGTAGAAATTAAATCTTCAACCACTACAACTTTCATACCCGGACGAAGTTCACCTTCAATCAAGTTTTCCAATCCGTGGTCTTTCGGGGTAGAACGAACATACACGAACGGCAGATTTAATGCATCAGCTACTAAAGCTCCCTGCGGAATAGCACCTGTAGCTACACCGGCAATCGCATCCACCTGTCCGAATCGTTCCAATATCAGACGTGTAATTTCAATCTTCACAAAATTACGAAGAGAAGGATAGGACAGAGTTTTACGGTTATCACAGTAAAAGGGGGATTTCCATCCAGAAGCCCATGTGAAAGGGTTAGCGGGCTGAAGTTTAATAGCTTTAATCTTCAACAGTTTCTCCGCAAATAGTCTCTCTAAGTTTTTCATAACTAAACTAACTATTAATTATTTGCCGCAAAAGTACAGAAATTGAACGAGAATAAAAAGAAGAATCCGTTATATTTTTTTAGTCGACCAATTCCTCTTCTTCAGGAACATCGATACAACGCTTGATATCTTTTAGTTCAAATCCACGACTCATCGCAAACCTCATTAACTTTCCATTCAATTCATAGTCATCACTGGCATGAATACTTTTCCGCTTTGAAGCTAACAAGTCGCGCAGAACGGAGAGGTATTCTTCTTCATCAATCTCATTCAGATAACGCCATGCCACGTCAGAAGGAATCTTTTTCATATAAAGTCCTTGGGCGATTTTCATCTTTCCCCACTTGGAAAAACGGAACTTATCATTCACAAAAGCACGACAGAAGCGTTCATCATCAATAAACTTTTCCGTCTCCAGTTGGTCTAGAATGCGCGCAATGGTTTCATAGGCAATTCCCCAACGTTGTAATTTCTCATTTATCTCTGCCCGACAATGCTCGGCAGTAGAGCAATAAGAGGCTACGCGATTCAAAGCCTCTTCATCAGTTAATTGTGCACTCATCGGTTAGCTGTAACTATTCTATCTTTTCCAAATATGTCTTTAATAACACGAACATCACGATATTGGTTCATTTCAAGTATGTGTGCTGTTTCCCGGCCATAAGCCTGGTTGATTTCAAAATAAAGCTTGCCACCCGGCAAAAGTAAGTCGCACCCCAGACGGGCAATCCGACGATAGAACCGCAAAGGATCATCATCGGGGACAAACAGGGCAAGTCCCGGTTCCCAATCAAGTACATTGGCTTCCATATCCTGCTTCTCCGCCTCAGTTATATAAGGTGGATTGCTGACAATAACGTCATAACAAGAAGTCGCGCCGAGTTCATCAGACAGCACATCTCTCCGTCGAAACATAACCCGGGCGTCCAACTCTTTATTATTTTCACTAGCTATGGCTAACGCCTCTTCCGAAACATCCCAAGCCTCTACTTCTGCATCCGGAAGGTTCTGATCCAAAGAGATTGCGATACATCCGCTTCCCGTACCTATATCTAATAGGTGACGGGCACCCGGATTCTCCTTCACTATCAATTCTACCAGCTCTGCCGTTTCCGGACGAGGAATCAAGACACCGGGAGCAACTTTAAATTTCCTTCCGCAAAATTCAGCAAAGCCGCGAATGTACTGTATCGGCTCATTTTTCTGCAAACGGAATATAATGTTTTCTAATTCACGCTGTTTGCATTCGGATAAAATTATATCTTTGCCCATGTAAATATCAAGCGCATCTAAACCTAACATGTCGCAACAGATCAACATCGAAAGAGCTTTTACCTCTTCCGGAGGATAAATATCCTGTAATGACTGACGGATGTAAGTAGTGATACGATTCATATTTTCACAATTTCGGAGTGCAAAAGTAAGAATAATATAGCGAAGAGCACCAAAATGGAAGAAGAAAAATACATGAGACGTTGCATTGAGCTGGCAAAAAATGGTCTATGTAACGCCGCCCCCAACCCAATGGTAGGGGCTGTCATTGTATGCGACGGACGTATTATCGGCGAAGGTTATCACATTCGTTGTGGAGAAGCGCACGCAGAAGTTAATGCGATTCGTTCCGTCAAAGACGAATCATTATTAAAACGTTCTACTATTTATGTCAGTCTGGAGCCATGTTCCCATTACGGAAAAACGCCACCTTGCGCTGACTTGATTATAGAGAAACAGATTCCACGTATTGTTATCGGTTGCCAGGACCCGTTTTCACAAGTTGCAGGAAGGGGTATCCAAAAACTAAAAGATGCAGGACGGGAAGTAATTGTAGGCGTATTAGAAAGTGAATGCAGACAGTTGATTCGTCGTTTCATCACTTTCAACACGCTTCATCGGCCTTATATTACTCTTAAATGGGCGGAATCTGCCGATCATTTTATTGACTTGGAACGAACGGACGGGCAACCTGTTGTACTCTCCTCTCCTCTGACTTCAATGCTCGTACATAAAAGAAGAGCAGAATCTGTTGCTATCATGGTAGGCAGGCGAACAGCATTACTAGACAATCCTTCTCTGACCGTACGTAACTGGTATGGACGAAATCCGATACGTGTCGTATTAGACCGTACGTTGTCTCTTCCTAATGATTTGCAGCTATTTGACGGCAATGTGCCAACATTAGTCTTTACAGCAAACAAACATCCGGAAGCAAAGAATATCACATATATCACAATCGACTTTAATCACAACCTATTCACTCAGATAATGGAAGAACTCTATCAACGAAAAATACAATCATTACTGGTGGAAGGAGGCAGCCAACTTCTTCAGTCATTTATAGCCAATGAGTTATGGGATGAAATATATATCGAGAAGTGCCCCAACAAGCTATATTCCGGTGTTAAAGCACCTGAAATATGCGATAAATTTAGTTATTCGACAGAAGAACACTTCGGAAGACAGTTTTGGCATTACATTCATCAAGATAAGCTAAAATAGTCCTATTCAGGGAGTTTTACGTCGATAAAATCGACGTTATTATCTATAATTTTATATAAAACTTGCTGGGAATGTTCTTTATCGGAAAAAATGTTTCTATTTTTGCAACTTGTAAATAAACACAATCTTTCAAATGAGAATAAAGTTTTTATCATTTATTGCGAGTTTTTTCATGGTGTCATTCGTTATAACGTCATGTCTTGACGATGATAACAACATCGAATATAGTCCGGACGCGACTATACATGCGTTTGAACTTGATACAACAGGCCTTGGGAAGTATAAATTCACTATTGACCAATTGAAAAGTGAAATCTATAATGAAGATTCACTTCCTGTTCATGCTGATACCATTATTGATAAAATTCTAATAACTAAATTGACTACAGCGTCCGGTGTCGTGACAATGAAAGACCAAAGCGGCAAGGATTCTATCATTAACATCGCAGATTCTATTGATCTCAGAAAGCCTATCAAACTTAAAGTATGGTCAACAGAAGCATTGGCCGGCACTTCTCCTGATCAAACAAGAGAATACACGATTAGTGTACGAGTACATAAGCATGATCCGGATTCATTGAGGTGGAATTATGTTGCTAATATTAGTAATTCTGAGTCCATTAAAGAACAAAAAACAGTCATTTTAGGAGAGAACATTCTTACTTATTCTGTAGTGGATAATGTCCTCAAAGTATATATTGCACAAAAAGGAAACGCAATGTCATGGGTCTCAAACTCTTTGGAAGAGAATCCATTTAAGAATAGTCTTCCTTCTTCAATATTGTCATACAACAATAAATTATATGCAACAACAGCCGATAATAATGACGGTAACGTGTATGAATCTACCAATGGTATAAAATGGGAGACTTCAGGCTTATTTGAAAATGAACATGTAAATCTACTCCTAGCTCCTTTAAGTAATAAAATAACATACATCAAGACAATAAATGAAACAAAAGTTTTTGCTTCTACTAATGAAATAACTTCCAACGCAAAAACAGACCAAGAACTTCAAGTTGTACCAGATGACTTCCCTATTGGAAACATATCTTATACAACTTATACTACAGCAACTGGTCTTGAAGGAATTATGCTCATCGGAGAACATGCTAAACAGCCAATAGCCGGAGATATTGAAGCTATCGTTCCATGGGGATATATGGGCAGTATATGGGTTTCATTCCCACCAAATAACGAAGAGACAAGCTGCCCGGTACTACAAACCCCTACCATTATGTATTATAACAACCAGTTCTATATCTTTGGAGAGAAATTTGAATCATTCTATACCTCAGAAGCAGGTCTTGCATGGAAAAAAGCAAATAAAAAGTTCTCTTTCCCTTATCAGGACTGGAGCGAAGCTGATTTTAAGCCAAGTAAAGAGCAACCGGAATTCAGAGGTAGAGAAACCTATTCCTCTGTATTAGACGACAAGAATGACTATATATATATTTTATTTAGCGGAGGAACTGCTAGTTTTGAGGAAGAAGTGGAAGATGAGGAAGATGAGGAAAAAAGTAGTAAAGCTACTAAAACACATACCTACACTTATGAATCTGAAGTATGGCGCGGTCGTTTGAACCAGCTATGGTTTGACAAGGATCCGCTAAATGCCGGTAAATAATAAACGTATACGTTTAAAATAAGAAGATGTCCTATATAGAGCAAATAGACAAAACTCGGATCCCCCAACACGTAGCTATTATTATGGATGGCAACGGACGGTGGGCTAAGCAACGGGGAAAAGAACGTACTTACGGTCACCACGCAGGCGCGGAAACAGTGCAGAAAATCACAGAAGACGCTGCACGGTTGGGAATTAAGTATCTGACTTTATACACCTTCTCAACCGAGAACTGGAATCGACCACAGAAAGAAGTGTCGGCTCTGATGAATCTATTGTTAGATTCTATTGAAGAGGAGACATTGATGAAGAATAATCTCCGCTTTCAAGTCATCGGTGATTTCATGAAATTACCTGCTGATGTGCAAGCTAGTCTGAAAGCATGCATAGAACATACAGTTCATAATACAGGTATGTGTCTGGTGTTAGCTCTTAGTTATTCTTCCCGTTGGGAGATAACTGAAGCAGCCCGACAAATAGCAGCACAAGTTAAAGCAGGAGAAATATCTCCTGAACAAATAACAGATGAGTACATATCCTCTCACCTATCAACAAACTTCATGCCTGATCCGGATCTGTTGATCCGCACGGGGGGAGAAATCCGGTTAAGCAACTATATGTTATGGCAATGTGCTTATTCGGAACTTTATTTTTGTGATACCTTTTGGCCGGATTTTGACAACGAAGAACTCTATAAAGCTATCTGCGAATATCAACAAAGAGAACGCAGGTTCGGCAAAACCAGTGAACAAATCAGCTAACATTATTCGAAACATCAAATTATAACATAAATGCATTATCGTATTTCCTTTATATTCGTAACGTTTATCTGTCTGTTCTGTTTTGTAACAACAGGCATTGCGCAAGAAGCCAACACTGATGAAGACTCGAAACCTGTCATCTTATACTCCGGTACACCGAAACAGTATGAGATAGCGGATATCAAAGTCGAAGGCGTGAAGAATTATGAAGACTATGTATTGATTGGAATATCCGGATTATCGGTAGGACAAACAATTACTGTGCCGGGTGATGAAATCACTGGAGCAATCAAACGCTACTGGCGTCATGGTTTATTCTCCAACGTACAAATTACAGCCGAAAAAATAGAGGGTAACAAGATCTGGTTAAAAATCAGTCTAACGCAGCGTCCCCGTATCTCTGAGGTACGTTATCACGGCGTTAAGAAGTCGGAACGCACCGATTTGGAAGGTAAGCTGGGAATGGTAAAAGGTATGCAGATCACTCCGAATACCGTAGACCGCGCAAAGACACTTATCAAACGATATTTTGATGACAAAGGATTTAAAAATGCCGAAGTGATCATTTCACAAAAAGATGATCCATCCAGCGAGAACCAGGTTCTTGTAGATATCGATATCGACAAGAAGGAAAAAGTAAAAGTTCACGAGATACAAATCGTTGGAAATACAGCTATCAAAGCTTCCAAGTTGAAACGAGTAATGAAGAAAACCAATGAAAAAGGTAAACTTCGTAACTTGTTCCGTACTAAAAAATTCGTACCGGAAAACTATGAAGCGGATAAACAGCTTATCATCGACAAATATAATGAATTAGGCTACCGTGATGCAATGATTGTAAAGGACAGCATATCACAGTATGACGAAAAAACAGTTAACGTCTTTCTGGATATAGATGAAGGTCAGAAATATTATCTCCGTAACGTTGCATGGGTAGGTAATACGCTCTATCCGTCGGAACAATTAAACTACCTGCTTCGCATGAAGAAGGGTGACGTTTACAACCAAAAGTTACTGAACGAGCGTATTTCCACAGACGATGACGCTATCGGCAACTTATACTATAACAACGGTTACCTATTCTATAATCTCGATCCGGTCGAGGTAAATATTGTAGGTGACTCTATCGACCTCGAAATGAGAATCTATGAAGGCCGCCAGGCTACTATTAATAAAATCAATATTAGTGGTAACGACCGTTTGTATGAAAACGTAGTCCGTCGTGAGCTTCGTATCCGTCCGGGACAATTGTTCAGCAAAGAAGACTTGATGCGTTCTTTACGTGAGATTCAGCAAATGGGACACTTTGACCCGGAAAAATTGCAACCGGATATCCAACCGGATCCTATGAACGGAACCGTTGACATAGGTTTGCCTTTGACTTCTAAAGCCAATGACCAGGTAGAATTCTCTGCCGGTTGGGGACAGACTGGTATCATTGGTAAACTGAGTTTGAAGTTCACCAACTTCTCCATAGCCAATCTGCTGCATCCGGGGGAAAATTATCGCGGTATCCTGCCACAGGGTGACGGACAGACATTGACTATCAGCGGACAGACAAATGCTAAGTATTATCAATCGTATAGTATTTCATTCTTCGATCCTTGGTTTGGTGGTAAACGTCCGAACTCATTCTCCGTATCCGCCTTCTTCTCTGTACAAACGGATATCAGTAGCCGTTACTACAATTCCAGCTACTTTAACAACTACTACAACAGTATGTATAGCGGTTATGGTGGTTATGGCATGTACAATTATGGCAACTACAATAACTACGAGAACTACTATGACCCGGACAAGTCTATCAAAATGTGGGGACTTTCCGTTGGTTGGGGTAAACGTCTTAAATGGCCCGATGACTACTTCACCCTTTCTGCAGAGTTGGCTTATCAACGCTACAACCTGAAAGACTGGCAGTACTTCCCGGTAACTAACGGTAAGTGTAATGATTTGAGCATTTCATTGACGTTGGCACGTAACTCTATTGACAACCCGATCTTCCCGCGCTCCGGTTCGGATTTCTCATTATCAGTACAGTTCACTCCGCCGTATTCAGCTTTCGATGGCAAGGATTATAAAGGTTACTACTCTAACCCTAAAACAGGTAGTATCACCCAAGACAATATGAACAAACTTCATAAATGGGTAGAATACCACAAATGGAAATTTAAAGGTAAAACATATACCCCGTTAATGGACCCTATTGCTCATCCGAAGTGTCTGGTATTGATGACACGTACAGAATTCGGTTTGTTGGGTCATTACAATGAATACAAGAAATCACCATTCGGTACATTTGATGTCGGTGGTGATGGTATGACCGGTTACTCAAGCTACGCAACAGAAAGTATCGCATTGCGTGGTTATGAAAATAGCTCATTGACACCATACGGTTCCGAAGGTTATGCTTACACACGTCTCGGAATTGAATTAAGATATCCGTTAATGCTGGAAACAAGTACCAACATTTATGTGTTAGGTTTCTTGGAAGCTGGTAACGCTTGGAATGATATCAAGAAATTCAATCCGTTCGATTTGAAACGTTCTGCCGGAGTTGGTGTGCGTATCTTCCTGCCGATGATTGGTATGATGGGTATTGACTGGGGTTACGGTTTCGACAAGGTATTTGGTTCTAAACAATATGGAGGAAGCCAATTCCACTTTATCTTAGGACAAGAATTCTAAAATGTATCACCAAAAAACTAAACGTCATGAGAAAGTCTGTTCTATTTATCACTCTGCTGTTTGCCATTAGTATGGCAGCTAACGCACAGAAATTTGCATTGATCGATACGGAATATATTATGAAGAATATTCCGGCTGCTCAAAGCGCTAATGAACAAATGCAAGAAGCTACGAAGAAATATCAGGCTGAAGTAGAAGTCTTGGCAAAAGAGGCACAGAAAATGTTTCAGGACTACCAAGCGAAATCGTCAACTCTTTCTGCTGCACAAAAAACAAAGAAAGAGGATGAAATCGTAGCCAAAGAGAAGGCTGCCGCTGAACTAAAACGTACTTATTTTGGTCCGGAGGGTGAATTGGCAAAGATGAGAAACAAGCTGATTACTCCGATTCAAGATGAAATTTATGAAGCAGTAAAGGCTGTATCTCAACAACATGGATACGACATGGTAGTCGATAGAGCCTCTGCCGCAGGCATAATTTTTGCAAATCCGCGCATTGATATCAGCGATGAAATATTAAGAAGATTAGGATATTCAAATTAATTTCATACATTTGCAACTGGAAATAACTAAAAATCATTCAAATAAATTATAGAACTATGCTAAAAAAAATCGCACTTGTAATGTTGCTTGCACTCCCAATGGGTGTATTTGCACAGAACTTAAAATTCGGTCATATTAACGCACAGGAAATTATCACTGTGATGCCGGAATTCACAAAGGCTCAAAATGACATTCAGAATTTAGAAAAACAACTTACTGCTGAACTTCAAAGAACCCAAGAAGAATTCAACAAGAAATATCAGGAATTCCAGCAAGCTATCGCTAAGGATTCTCTTCCGGCTAATATCGCTGAAAGAAGACAGAAAGAGTTGCAGGATATGATGCAAAGACAAGAACAGTTCCAGCAAGATGCTCAGCAACAAATGGCAAAGGCACAAAATGATGCAATGGCTCCTATTTACAAAAAATTAGATGACGCTATCAAGGCAGTTGGTGCCGCTGAAGGAGTAATTTACATCTTCGACCTTGCAAGAACTCCAATACCTTATGTTAATGAGACATTAAGCATCAACCTGACTAACAAGGTAAAAGCTAATCTCGGTATTAAATAAGCAATAAGAGTAAGAAATTCTAAAAGGGAAAGGGAAAAGAAGCACAGACTTCTTTCTCTTTCCCTTTTTTTCATGTACATTTGCGTATATAAATTCTCATCCGTTATGAAACAACAGTTACCCTATACCCCCGGACCGATCGGAGTATTTGACTCCGGATACGGCGGACTGACTATTCTCAATAAGATAAGAGAGATATTACCTGAATATGACTATATTTATCTGGGAGATAATGCCCGTACACCCTACGGAACACGTTCTTTTGAAATCGTATACGAATTCACTCTACAAGCAGTCAACAAGTTATTTGAATTGGGCTGCCATCTTGTTATATTAGCTTGCAACACAGCCTCTGCCAAAGCATTGCGTAGTATACAGATGAACAATCTACCGAAGATAGATCCGGAACGTCGTGTACTCGGAGTAATCCGTCCCACGGTAGAGTGCATAGGGAATATAACACAAAGCCGACATATCGGAATATTAGCGACAGCAGGTACAATTAAATCAGAGTCTTACCCGCTGGAAGTTCATAAACTATACCCCGATATTCAAGTAAAGGGAGTTGCCTGCCCGATGTGGGTACCATTAGTAGAAAATAATGAAGCACAGAATGAAGGAGCAGATTATTTCATCCGGAAATATATAAATCAGTTATTGCAGAAAGACTCACAGATTGACACTGTGATTCTGGGTTGTACACATTACCCTCTGCTACTTCCGAAAATTCAGCAATATATTCCGGATAATATCCGCGTGATCGCACAAGGTGAATATGTCGCCGAAAGCTTAAAAGATTATTTGTGCAGACACCCGGAAATGGATATTAAATGTACTAAAAATAACAGTTGTTTGTTTTATACAACAGAAGCGGAAGATAAGTTCATCGAGTCAGCCTCGACTTTCCTAAACCAACAGATTAATGTAAAACGAATCACGCTCGAATAAAATTCTGGAAAAGAATAACTATTTATTGCCATTTCTTGTTATATTTGTAAACAACAACCCTTAATACCATAAGATCATGAAAGAAGAAGATTACAGCAAGTCGATAGAAGTATTCTCCGGCTCTCCGTGGGAGGCAGAAATCATCAAGGGATTATTAGAAAGCAATGACATTCGCTGCGTTATCAAAGATGGAATTATGGGTACATTGGCACCCTATATTGCTCCGGCAGTCTCTGTCCTTGTCACTGAAGACGAATACGAATCCGCCACCGAACTAATCAGAAGTCGAGCTGAAAAAGATAACGACTAATACACTTCAGGCCTTCTCTGATATTCTTCAGTGAATTGGCCTAGGAGGACCGTATGCATATTTTTCACCTCCCGTACCCAAATTGACACAGGGAGTAATATTGATGTGTGCACTTTCAAATATGATGAAGGAAGTCATCTGTTCTACTTGTAGATTCGTATATTTCATTATTTACTTTTTCTCTATCAGGATGCTAAGATAATTCTTTTCAGCCCGTTTTGGTAACATATCGATAAAAAGTTCTATATTTGTACTTTCAAATCGTCAGTAAATTAGCAAAAATGAAACAGGTATTTACACGGGTTGCAGTAAAGGTCGGTAGCAATGTATTAACACGCCGAGATGGGACGCTGGACGTTACTCGTATGTCAGCGCTTGTTGATCAGATAGCAGAATTGCATAAATCGGGAGTGGAGATTATTCTCATTTCGTCAGGAGCGGTAGCGTCAGGACGTAGTGAAGTATCCCCACAAAAAAAACTCGACAGTGTAGACCAACGCCAATTGTTTTCTGCAGTAGGACAGGCAAAGTTAATCAATCGTTATTATGAGCTTTTCCGCGAACATAATATTCCTGTCGGCCAGGTATTGACTACAAAAGAAAGTTTTGGCACACGCCGCCATTATCTCAATCAGAAAAACTGTATGACAGTGATGCTTGCAAATGGAGTAATTCCGATTGTAAATGAAAACGATACGATTTCTGTCAGTGAACTGATGTTCACCGATAATGATGAACTATCCGGACTCATTGCCTCGATGATGAATGTACAAGCATTGATTATCCTCAGCAATATAAACGGAATTTATAATGGTTCTCCTTCAAATCCGGATTCTTCCGTCATTCGTGAGATTGAGCATGGAAAAGATCTATCCAACTATATCCAAGCTTCCAAGTCCAGTTTCGGCCGAGGGGGGATGTTGACAAAGACCAATATAGCCCGCAAAGTAGCAGATGAAGGGATTACGGTAATTATCGCCAATGGGAAACGAGATAATATCCTGGTCGACCTGCTTCAACATCCGGATGAAACTCTCTGCACACGATTCATTCCTTCCAACGAACCGGTATCCAGCGTAAAAAAATGGATTGCCCACAGTGAGGGATTCGCAAAAGGTGAAATTCACATTAATAAGTGTGCTACCGAAATACTAAATTCTGAAAATGCAGTCAGTATTCTTCCGATCGGTATTACACGTATTGAAGGAGAATTTGAAAAAGACGATATTGTGCGTATCATGGATTTTCAGGGAAATCAGGTAGGAATAGGGAAAGTAAATTGTGATGCTAAACAAGCAAAGGAAGCTATAGGAAAACATGGTAAAAAAGCGGTAGTACATTACGACTATCTATACATTGAATAATTAATCGAAAGAAAAAAAAGTGTATGGTTACTAACTTAAACGAAACCTTCGCTGCCGTACAAGCAGCTAGCCGTGAATTGGCAATCCTGGATGACACAATAATCAATCAGATACTAAATGCAGTAGCTGATGCAGCTATTGCAGAGACACCGTTTATTCTGGCAGAAAATGAAAAAGACCTCGCACGAATGGATAAGAATGATCCAAAGTATGACCGGTTGAAACTGACAGAGGAGCGTTTGAAAGACATTGCCACAGATACACGTAATGTTGCAACGCTTCCCTCTCCCTTAGGAAGGGTGTTGAAAGAGACCATACGCCCCAACGGAATGAAACTGACCAAAATCAGCGTGCCTTTCGGAGCAATAGGAATCATCTACGAAGCACGACCTAATGTGAGTTTCGATGTATTCTCCCTTTGCCTGAAAAGCGGAAATGCCTGTGTATTGAAAGGAGGAAGCGACGCCGATTATTCCAACCGGGCCATTATCTGTGTTATTCACGAAGTACTAAAAGAATTCAATATCAATCCACATATTGTCGAGCTACTCCCAGTCGATAGAGAAGCTACAACAGCATTACTAAATGCAGTAGGTTATATCGATCTGGTTATCCCCAGAGGAAGTAGTAACCTTATCAATTTTGTACGCAACAATGCAAAAATCCCGGTCATTGAAACAGGGGCCGGTATTTGCCACACTTACTTTGATGAGTTTGGAGATGTAAGTAAAGGGGCAGATATTATTTATAATGCCAAAACACGCAGAGTCAGTGTATGTAATGCATTGGACTGTACTATCGTACATGAAAAAAGACTGGATAAGCTTCCTTTGCTTTGCGAAAAGTTAAAAGACAGCAATGTGATTATATATGCCGATCCGCGAGCCTATCAGGCATTAGACGGCCATTATCCTGCCGAACTTCTGCAACCTGCAACGAAAGAAAGTTTCGGCACAGAGTTCTTGGACTATAAAATGGCGGTTAAAACAGTGAAGAGTTTTGAAGATGCTTTGAGGCATATCCAAGAAAACAGTTCCAGACACAGCGAATGCATCGTCACAGAGAACAAGGAACGTGCAGCGTTGTTTACTAAAATAGTAGATGCTGCTTGTATATATACTAATGTCTCTACGGCCTTCACCGATGGAGCCCAATTCGGTTTGGGAGCAGAAATAGGTATCAGTACCCAGAAATTGCATGCACGTGGTCCCATGGGATTGGAAGAAATGACCTCATATAAATGGGTCATTGAAGGAAATGGACAGACAAGATGGTAATATGTATGTAATAGTGAACTATAAACTGTGAATAGCAAACAGTTGAAAGATAAATCGTATAATAACGAATTAATTATAGAAAACATGAAGAAATTTACTTGTGTACAGGACATCGGCGATTTAAAATCAGCCCTTGCAGAAGCATTTGAAATCAAAAAAGACCGCTTCAAGTATGTAGAATTAGGACGTAACAAGACATTAATGATGATCTTCTTCAATTCCAGTCTACGTACACGCCTCAGCACACAGAAGGCCGCTTTAAATCTGGGAATGAACGTAATGGTGTTGGACATCAACCAGGGTGCATGGAAACTGGAAACAGAACGCGGTGTTATCATGGACGGCGACAAACCCGAACATTTACTGGAAGCCATCCCCGTCATGGGATGTTACTGCGATATAATCGGAGTACGCTCTTTTGCACGCTTCGAGAATCGTGATTTCGATTATCAGGAAACGATTCTGAATCAATTTATCCAGTATTCGGGACGCCCCGTATTCTCTATGGAAGCAGCAACCCGCCATCCGTTGCAAAGTTTCGCAGACTTGATCACCATCGAAGAATACAAAAAAACTGTACGCCCGAAAGTGGTTATGACTTGGGCTCCGCATCCGCGTCCATTACCACAGGCTGTTCCCAACTCATTTGCCGAATGGATGAACGCCACCGACTATGATTTCGTCATTACTCATCCCGAAGGCTATGAACTGGCTCCACAATTTGTAGGAAATGCCAAGGTGGAATACGACCAAATGAAGGCTTTCGAAGGAGCCGACTTTATATATGCCAAGAACTGGGCAGCCTATGCAGGCGACAATTACGGACAGATATTGAGTAAAGACCGAGAATGGACTGTCAGCGACCGACAAATGGAAGTGACTAATAACGCTTTCTTCATGCACTGTCTTCCTGTACGCAGAAACATGATTGTGACGGATGACGTTATCGAAAGCCCGCAATCTATCGTTATTCCGGAAGCTGCTAACCGTGAGATCTCAGCGACAGTCGTCTTAAAGAAATTACTTGAAAGTCTATAACATCATGTTCAAAAGTAAACTAATAATCATATTGCTATGCCTGTGCGTTGTTGCAGGCATAGCAAATGCCCAAGAAAAAAAGCCTCAAGTAATACAGTCAGAACCACAATTAGAAGATATCTATAATGTACTGGAAGCTATGGACATTCACATGTTCCGTTTTGAATTAAAAGAGTTTCTGAACAAAGTATATACGGTCACTGTCTACATGGATGAGTATGAAAATGGAAAATCCCCCAAACAAGTGCATAATATCAGACTCGGGAAAAACATTCAGTCTTTAAATGCAGTACCAGAAGAACATCGTCAAGCTTTCCGGGAAATAAAACATATTCCGGAAGGCAAGAACGAATGGGAGAATATCAAAGAGATGTCAATATATCTTAGAAAGTCCAATGATTCGACTTCAGTTTGCACTATTAATGTACCGGGAACGATGAAAGGTGGTGCACCATTAAAATTACAGGCAATAGAAAAATACCACTCTTATATTTATTACCCGCGCCTATTTAAATTTCAGCCTATACAAGACACAGACCATTTGAAAATTCCTTTAATTTTATATGGTTCCGCTTGGCTGGACAAGCAACATGACATCATCCGATTTTGTGGAGAAAGAGAAATTGATCCGGAAATGAAAGCAGAAATCCTTAAAGACATACCCCATTATTTTGTAATAGGAATAGAGCTTAAAGCTGAGAAAGAGTGATCAACTTTTTATTTTTAGACATGGACTAAACGAATAGACAATTCTCTATTAATATCACCGCCACACCGTCAAACCAATTAATCCATGTCTAAAACCTATATTTTTCACCACATCGACTAATGCTCAATCTCCTTGCCTGCCTCCTGCCAAGAATTGAATCCCTTATCAAGTTCAAAGACCTTATACCCTTTCTCACTCAGAATATTCGCAGCCTTTTTGCTCCGCTTGCCGCTACGGCAATACACAGCTACCGGTTTATCTTTTTGCAACAGCGAATCTGCCATTGAAGCAAAAGAATCATCCATTACATTGATATTGATTGTCTTTGCAATATGTCCTTCCGAATACTCTGCCAAAGTACGGACATCCAAACGCTGTATATCCTCATTCTGAATGAGGTTATCAAAATCATCCACGTTCATAGACTTGAAATCTCCTTTCTGCTGACAAGAGAAAAGAGAAGAGAGAAATAAAAATAATCCCACAGCTAGTTGATTCATTTTAAACATCATACTCTATTATTCAATTCTTATCCGGAACATATTCAAATCCGGGGTTACAGTACTTACCAGATTCTATTGCAGTGCCGTCCTTATCATACGTATAATATTTGAACTTAATCGTTATCTTTTGACCGGGATTCTCTGCATCCGCATATTTATCCAAAGGAACAGAGAGATAAGCACGACGATTATAGTACTCCTCATCACCATTCGCATCATGGTACAATAACATATTTACAGTACCATTTGTTTCAAATTCGGACAAATCTTCCACTATGCCGAAAACATGCTGTTTACCACCATTAACCTTGAGATTCAGAATCATATTCAGATAACCTCTTCCCAACCAGATACTGACAACATCTACCGGATCATGCTTTAACCCGTCTTTATAAGTTGGATCATCTGCCGGTTTAGGTGTCGGCGTAACAAGAGATTGCAAAGAATAAATCACAGCTGTAGCCGTGTGCCCGTTCGAAAGCGTTTCATAATTACTCATTACACGCCTGGAAGTATTTGGCGAAATAGCAGAACCCGTACGATCTTTAGATACAGTCAACGCTTCCCCATTATCAGGTATCAACGTCTGTATACTACCATCCGTTCCAGCCTTCACTGTTACAAATTCCAATTTAACCGACGGATAATAATAATCATCCTCCCCACAAGCGGACATCAGCAAAAGTAATCCCCAAAACCAGACTATATGTAACTTTCTTATTCTCATCGACACGCAGCTAAATGGTTTATTAATGGATTGGCATACATTAATAACAACTTCTCACGCAGAAAAGCTTCATCCTTATTAGGAATCTCTATTTTACCCAATTGTTGCTCAATATAGCCTACAAACTGCTGTTTCTCCTCCTGCGAATAAATCCCGGTAAACTCTGTCGTCCCATTCAACCAGTCATAAGCAACGTAATTTCCCGGATACATCCGGTAATTACGATAAATTCTCTGATCAATACAAGCAGAAATAGCAGCAAACAATTCCGGTTTCGGTAACGAGCGGTCTATTTGTTCCAGTTCATCATTTATGCAAGAAGCAACTTGAAAATGCACCTTACCTTTATATCCGAAAAGCCCGGTTTGCATATTAATCAAGTCGTCTTGTGTTGTTTTTTTATATCCTTCTATATCCCTTTTCAACTGAAATTCACGTGCTTTCAGGAAGTCGCAAGGATCATATTCGTATGAAATGGCAAGCGGAGCAATATTCATTTCCTTCAAGCGATCTATCAAATCTCCTTCACCTCCCATTGCCAGCATTTTCAGGACACTATCTTGCGTGCGGTCATTAGAATCCTTCGCCCGTCCTTCACGCTGTGCAATCCAAATAGATTGATTTTTCTCTGCAATGGTATAATGCATATATCGGGACATCCGCGTCGAAGCCTCCAACATCTGGCGCATCGTAAGCGCCCGCTGAACAATAAAAGACTTGTTGACACGCACCAGCTTCTTTATCCAAGGATAAATAAGTAAGTTATCACCAATAGCAATCTCTACCGTATCCATTCCCTGATCGACCAACAGAATAGAAAGGAAGCCTGAATCCAAGATAATATCCCTGTGATTTGAAATATATGTATAGGCTTTCTTCTTATTCGGCAAAGCATTGTGATCTAATGTCAGCCCATTTGTATGTTCTTCTGCTATCTTCCACAAAATACCATAACAGAATGCTTTCTGGAAATCAAGTTTCGTCTTACACGTACGCATTTTCTGCGCCAGAAGTTCAAATGGAACGTTCGGTATAGCTCCGGTAGCAGCTTTCCGAAAAGCCGGATCGGCAATCAGTTCCTCAAAGATTTGAGGAAGATTAAACTCTGTCAGATCCATAACGGTAATTAAAATTTATTTTCGATAATATCAGTCATCACATCCTTTATCTCCAGACCGGCAGCACGTACTTGCTGGGGAATAAAACTTGTCGCAGTCATTCCCGGAGTGGTATTCACTTCAAGAAGATTAATCTTTTCACCGGCTGTAACAATATAATCCACACGGATAATGCCGGAACAACCCAATATATCATAGATAGCTGAAGTCAACATCTGCACCCGGTCGGTCAATTCGTCCGAAATGCGTGCAGGAGTTATCTCGTCTACCTGCCCATTATATTTAGCATCATAATCGAAAAACTCATTATGAGTCACTACTTCCGTAGGCGGAAAAACTACTGACTTTTCCTTGGTTTTATAACAACCGCAAGTCAATTCCGTACCTTCCATAAAAGCTTCCACAAGCACTTCTTCCGCCTCACCGAAAGCTTTAACAATAGCCGGTTGGATTTGTTCTTTCGTCTTCACCTTCGTAACTCCAAAACTGGAGCCACCCAGACTTGGTTTGATAAAGCAAGGCAAACCAATCTTTTCCAAGACATCCTCGTCGGACACCGATTGTCCCTGACGCAATAACAATGATTCGGCAATACGCACTCCAAAGGCTTTCAGATATTGATTGCAAGCGAACTTATCATAGGTAATGGCAGCTGCCAACACTCCACAACAAGAATACGGAATACGCATCATATCGAAGTAACCTTGCAAACGTCCATCCTCACCCGGCGTACCGTGAATGGTGATATAAGCAAAATCGAACACAACCTTTTCCGTTCCGTTCATAAAACTAAAGTCATTTCTGTCTACCGGTACTTTATTTCCGTCCGGTAATTGTACCTCCCAGCGACGGCCCTCCATCTCTACGATGTACAAATTATACTTTTCCTTGTCAATAAAGGAGTAAATACCCTGTGCACTACGCAGGGAAACTACGATTTCAGAGGTATCCCCTCCTGCTACGATAGCAATGTTGCGTTTCATTCTAATTCTCTGTTACTTATATAGCCTCTCCACTTCTCGATAAGCCGGGCCATGTCATCCGGAAGTTCGGAAGTAAAATACATCTCCTCACCAGTGACGGGATGCACAAAGCCCAACGTCATAGCATGCAAAGCCTGTCGGGGACAAGTGTCAAAGCAATTATTTACAAACTGTTTGTACTTACTAAAATGAGTACCTTTCAATATCTCATGACCACCATAACGCTCGTCGTTAAACAGTACGTGCCCGATATGTTTCATGTGAACACGAATCTGATGAGTACGTCCGGTTTCAAGTATGCACTCCACCAAAGTGACATATCCCAACCGTTCCAATACCCGATAATGAGTTACGGCATGTTTTCCTACTGCCGGGTCGGACATCACCGCCATTTGCATCCGGTCCTTCGGATTACGGGCAATGTTACCGACAATCGTTCCTTCATCCTGTTCCACAGTTCCCCACACCAAAGCACGGTACTTGCGTTTGGTTGTCTTATTAAAGAACTGCAATCCCAGATTTGTTTTAGCATCCGGTGTTTTGGCAATCACCAGCAACCCGGAAGTATCTTTATCAATCCGATGAACAAGCCCGACGTGAGGGTCATTAGCATCATAATCAGGCACATCTTTCATGTGCCAGGCCAGTGCATTCACCAAAGTGCCGTGATAGTTTCCGTGTCCCGGATGTACTACCAGCCCTGCAGGCTTATTCACAACCATTACATACTTATCTTCATATACGATATTAAGAGGAATATCTTCAGGAATAATTTCATTTTCATAACGCGGACGATCCATTACCACAGTAATGACATCCAACGGCTTCACCTTATAGCTACTCTTCACCGGCTTGCCGTTAGCCATAACGAATCCGTCTTCGGCAGCCTTCTGAATGCGGTTACGCGAAGCGTTGACAATACGTTCGAATAGATATTTGTCGACTCTGACCATCGCCTGCCCCTTATCTACCACTACACGGAAGTGTTCGTAGAGTTGCGATTCGTCACCGACAGGTTCTATATCATCCAAGTCATTTTCCAATTCATCAGGAAGTTCTTCCTCTATCATGCGAGTCTGTTTCTGTTGTTTATCAATTAAAACCAACTATCATCTTGTGTGGATGATGATTCTGACGCCACCGGCTCTTCCGTGTCTAGATCGATATCAATAGAATCTTCTTCCACTGTATCACCGGCTCCATCTCCTACCATTAATGTCAAGGAGGCTCCCATAGGGATTTTCTCCCCTGCCGTTAATTGGCGTCCCTGAAATTTCACACCATACACCCAGTCTTTCTCTCCATTGACCAACTGTACTTCGTTCAATTTAAACCCGGCACTCAGCAACTTAGCCTGTGCTTGGCGAAGCGAACTGTTATCAGCAACATCCGGAATCACACGCAACGGCACATCCAAGGTATTAACCGTCAGATAGACCGTACGTCCTTCTTTAACTTTCTCACCGGCCCCCGGCTTCAGTTCAAGAATAATTCCTGCCGCTTTATCCTTAACATACTTAGTATCCGAGATCACCGCCACCAATCCACGATTGCGGAACATCTTTGCAGCCTCTTCCGTAGTCATACCTTTCACATCAGGCACAACCACAGTTTCTCCATGATGGGTGTACACATCCATCCATTTCAGCACACCGAATATCATTACTACCACTACCACAATCATGGCAACAATATTCAGCCAGAAAAATTTATTTGTTTTAAAAGAAAAGAATTCTTTAATAGTCATACGCTTTGCTGTTAATATGCGCCAAAGATACGACAAAATAGTTGAATTTTTGAATAGTAGGCAATGAAAAATGTCCTACCTCATGATGTTAGGACACTTATCATTGCCGGAATTGTTGCAACTATAATCCCCACTCCTATAGATTTCAACAACCTTATTATTTTCATCCGGGGGGTTCATTTCCCGAATATATTCCCATATTATACACAGCTTGTCTACAAATACTGATTCATATCACAAAGAAAAGCAAAAAAGCAACAAACAAGAATAAACAGCTGAATGTTTTAACATTCTATTAGCAAATTAAAAATCAGAAGAAACAAAAAGGCGAAGAGTTATTCTTCGCCTTTTTGTTTCTTCTGATGACTAGTGATTACCACTTCTGTCCATTGTACTCATCAGAAACAGTCAGTTTCTTTCTGCCTTTTGCACGGCGAGCAGCTAATACTCTACGACCATTAGCCGATGCCATTCTCTCACGGAAACCGTGTTTGTTTTTTCTCTTTCTGTTAGAGGGTTGAAATGTTCTTTTCATTACTGTATCTTGTTTTTTATGTTATTATTCTACGTAATCGGGCTGCAAAAATAGGCACTTTTTTTAAATTAACCAAGAGATAACTCATTTTTGCTCAAAAGTTTTTGTGTTTTTGCTCAAGACATCAAAAACGGAACTTGTATCCGTATGGACGGAAAGCTCTATTTCTGTATCGAATTCCTACATGTAAAACCTGGTAAAGGTAATACTTTCATGCGTACAAAACTCAAAGATGTAGTTAGCGGATACGTTCTTGAACGTCGTTTCAACATCGGCGAAAAGCTGGAAGATGTACGTGTAGAACGTCGTCCATATCAGTTTTTGTATAAAGAAGGAGATGATTATATCTTCATGAATCAGGAAACTTTCGACCAGCATCCTATCGCTCACGATTTGATTAACGGCGTTGACTTCTTGCTCGAAGGCATGACTTTGGACGTTGTCTCCGATGCTTCTACAGAAACTGTACTCTATGCAGACATGCCTATCAAAGTTCAGATGAAAATCACATATACAGAACCGGGCCTGAAAGGTGATACAGCTACCAACACACTGAAACCGGCAACGGTAGAATCTGGTGCAACAGTACGCGTTCCGTTATTCATCAACGAAGGCGAAACAATTGAAATTGATACACGCGACGGTTCCTACGTAGGACGTGTGAAAGCATAATTGTTATATAAATGACATAAAGAAACGGTGGATTTGCTACGGCATCTCCACCGTTTTTTATTAACTTTGTGCCACACTAACTCTATACAAAAATATAAAAGAATGAAAAAGTTAATCTACACGTTATTCTTTGTCCTCATCTCCGTCGTTGCAAACGGTCAGGCAAAGTACGTATTCTATTTCATCGGAGATGGAATGGGAGTCAACCAAGTCAATGGCACAGAGATGTTCCAAGCCGAATTGCAAAACGGGCGTATCGGTGTTGAGCCACTACTGTTTACACAATTTCCGGTAGCTACTATGGCCACTACTTTTTCCGCTACAAATTCTGTTACCGACTCTGCCGCCGCAGGTACAGCACTCGCCACCGGAAAGAAAACCTACAACCATGCAATTTCCGTGAATGAAGAGAAAAATGCCATACAAACAGTAGCCGAGAAGGCTAAGAAAGCCGGTAAGAAAGTAGGTGTCACCACTTCGGTCAGTGTAGACCATGCCACTCCTGCTGCATTTTATGCTCATCAACCGGATCGTAATATGTATTACGAAATCGCTCTAGACCTGCCAAAAGCTAATTTCGATTTCTACGCAGGCGGTGGTTTTCTAAAGCCAACCACTACGTTCGACAACAAAAAGGCTCCGAGCATCTTCCCTATTTTCGAAGAAGCCGGTTACACCGTAGCACGCGGTTACAATGATTACAAAGCAAAATCCCAGAATGCCGAAAAGATGATATTGATACAGGAAGAAGGAGCAAATCCTTCCTGTTTGCCTTATGCTATCGACCGTAAAGACAATGATCTGACTCTTGCCCAAATCACCGAAAGTGCTATTGACTTTCTGACTAAAGGTAAAAATAAAGGCTTTTTCTTAATGGTAGAAGGCGGAAAAATCGACTGGGCTTGCCATGCAAATGACGCAGCTACTGTATTCAATGAAGTAAAAGACATGGATAATGCGATCAAAGTAGCGTATGAATTCTACAAGAAACACCCGAAAGAAACTCTTATCGTAGTAACAGCCGATCACGAAACCGGTGGTATCGTATTAGGTACAGGCAAATATGCATTGAACCTGAAAGCACTTCAACATCAGAAACATTCTGCTGACGGCCTTTCCAAACGTATCAGCGAACTAAGAAAATCCAAAGGAAACAAAGTGACTTGGGAAGATATGAAAACATTCCTTGGTGAAGAAATGGGCTTTTGGAAACAATTCCCTATTTCTTGGGAGCAAGAAAAGAAGTTACGCGACGAATTTGAGAAGTCATTCATCAAAAACAAAGTAGTATTTGCTGAAAGTATGTATTCCAAAAGTGAACCAATGGCTGCATGTGCCAAAGAAGTAATGGACGAAATCTCCATGGTAGGCTGGGTAAGCGGCGGCCATTCAGCAGGTTTTGTTCCTGTATTCGCTATCGGGGCAGGTTCTCACTTGTTCAGTGAAAAAATAGACAATACGGAGATTCCCAAAAGAATTGCTAAAGCGGCAGGGTACAAATAAGATATTAAATAATAAGTATTAAGTATTAGTTTGCGCTATAACTGCATAGAATTAATGCTTAATACTTATTATTTATTTCTAAGCTTGTGTCTCTCCTTCTATATAATCTTCAAGGAAAAGGTTTTCGCCGTCGAATACTGCATATGAAAAATAATTAATCCAGTCCCCAAGAATCAACACGCGTGAAGTGGTACTCAACATCAGATCCAGTTCAATGTGACGATGACCATAAATAAAGAAGTTGATATTAGGATGACTTTTCAGATACTCCTTCGTATATAGTACCAGATGTTCCTGGTTTTCTCCCATATAATCCGGTTCCTTTCCATCAGCCCGTTTCTGTCGGCTGTGTTTTGCCCATGTCAATCCCAATTCCACACTCCAACGAGGATGAAGGGCGGAAAATAGGGTCTGCAATGTTTTGCTGTGAAACATGGAACGAAGTAATTTGAACTTTTTATCCGGGTCACCAAGTCCGTCACCATGAGCAAGATAGAACTCTTTTCCATAGATCTCAGTAGTCAATGGTTCACGGTGCATAATGACACCACACTCTTTGGTAAGATAATCTCCGCACCAAATATCATGGTTACCGGTAAAAAAATGTACTTCTACTCCCATATCCGTCAGCTCGGAAATTTTCCCCAGGAAACGGGTGTAACCCTTAGGTACGACCAACCGGAATTCATACCAGAAGTCGAACATATCTCCCAGCAGATAAACGGCAGCTGCCTTGTGCTTTATACTATCAAGAAAATTCACCAAACGCCGTTCCTGTGTACGCCCATGTTCAATAGCACGGGAACCAAGATGTGCATCGGAAAGGAAATAGACATTCTTCATAAAAAACCCAGTTCCAGTTTAGCCTCCTCACTCATCATATCCTTATCCCATTCCGGTTCAAACACCAGATTAATGGTAGCCGAGTTCACTCCTTCCACAGATTCTATCTTCTGGCGAATATCTTCCATGATAAAATCAGCGGCCGGACAGTTCGGTGCTGTCAGTGTCATATCCAGCACCACTTCCCCATTATCAGAGACATCTATCTTATAGATCAGCCCAAGATCGTATACATTCACCGGGATTTCCGGATCGTACACAGTTTTTAGCATGGCTACAATCTTTTCTTCTATTTCAAACTTTTCCATACGTTCTTATTTATGTATTGCAAAGATAGAGATAAAAAATTAGACACGGAATGCGTACCTAACTAAAAAACATACCGAGAGACTAAATTGTTGCGGGAAATATTCATCAATCGTTTCAGAGCAGCCCTTCATCTGCAAAGCTGTAAAAGCCGTCCTCACAGACTATGACATGGTCTATCAGGCGAATATTCATCGTATCCGCCGCTTTACGGATATGTTCCGTCAATGTCCTGTCAGGCTGGCTAGGCTGAATATTTCCGGAAGGGTGATTGTGCACCACAGCTATTTGTGTAGCCCTTTGCATCAATGCTTCCCGAAGAATGGAACGCACATCGGCATAAGTACCGTCTATACCGCCGGAACTGATACGTATCTTATCAATCAGTTTCGTTGCCTGATTCAACAACAGTACCCAGAACTCTTCTTGCGCCAGGTCGCACATTAGTGGTTGAAAAATCTCGTAGATATCTTTTGAGCAGGTGATCCGAAGTCTCTCTCTGATGTTTTGCAATTTCCGCCGCTTGCCTAATTCAAGGGCGGCCATAACCGTAATGCTCTTTGCCGGTCCCATTCCTTTAAAACGGGAATAGTCGCACACTTCCCACTTCGCCAAAGCATTCAGGTTATTATCACAGGACAAAAGCAGGCGTCGCATCAGTTCGACAGCGCTTTCTTCCGTATTCCCGGAGCCTATTAATATAGCGAGTAGTTCGGCGTCACTCAATGCGGCTGCTCCCTTCTCTATCATTTTCTCCCGCGGACGATCCTCCGGTGCCCATTGGTTGATAGATAACTTGTGTTTGTTTTCCATTTTCTATGTTTTGAAAGTGTAAAGGTAGACTTATTTTATTTAATGGCAGGGGATATAGAAAAGAAAATAAAATACCGGTGGTATTTCCCTATAGGAAACTGAAAGTTTCAAGCCTTGGGAACTTTAGTTTCAAGCGTCTGAAACTAAAGTTTCTCCATGATGAAACTAAAGTTTCCCACCGGTGAAACTATAGTTTCTCTACCGCGAAACCAAAGGTTCCAATGCATGAAACTATTGGTTTTGCCGTATTAATTTATAGTCATATAAGTATCCTAGTTCATAACCGTGAAGACACAATTCAGAATCATACGAGTTTACTTATAAAAGTTCTTTTGAAATGCTTCAAACTCATCTTTTCCTCTGATGCAACGTTGCCACCATGCACGCCAGAAACCTGTACCATAGCCTATAAGCTGAATAAATGCGGCAGCAATGGAATATATTCCGATACTTAAACTCTTATTTTGAATCGTCGAGTCTATACAGACCAACAGTGCATAAAGAAGAATAGGCGTGAAACTAAACAGACAAAACGGTGTCCCCAATAATAAAACAGCTACTCCTAATGTAAAGACCGCCGGAAGCAGATGCACCAGTTTCAACGAATCAGGGTACTTCTTGTAAAGATTGATACGGGCAATACCGGAGTTGTGCACTTGTTTGAAGAATTTCTTCAAGTCTGTCCGGCGCTTGTGATATACCCAGGCATCCGGAAAAAGCCGACAGGTATAACCACCTTTAAAAATACGGATGCTGAAATCAATATCCTCGCCGAAACGCATCTTCGAGAATCCTCCCAAGGTTTCATACACCGTCCGACGTACCCCCATATTGAAACTACGGGGATAGAATTTATCCATTTTCTTTTTTCCGCCACGAATACCTCCCGTTGTGAAAAAAGAAGTCATGGAATAATTAATCGCTTTCTGGATATCCGTAAAGGAATCGTGTGCGCGGTCGGGACCTCCGAAAGCATCGGCAGGAGAAGCGAGAAGTTCCGCCTCGATGGCATCGAAATATCTCTCGGGGAGAATCACATCAGAATCCAGTATAATAAGGTATTCACCCTCGCTGCGTTCCGCTCCGTAGTTACGTGTTTGCCCTGGTCCTGAATTTGGCTTAGAGAAATATTTGATATTCAACCGGTCAATATAGCGGTCTGTTACTTCTTTGCAGGGAATGGAAGAACCGTCTTCCACTACAACAACTTCAAAATCTTTAAAGTACTGTGCCGTGAGACTTTGTAATAGTTCATCCACTTCATCGGGACGATTGTAAACGGGGATTATGACAGAGTAACGCATAGTAAAATACTGGATATAACTGTTTGATATGCAAAGTAAAGGAAAAAAAATGAGACTGATACAGGAATGATAAATTTCTATTCATTAAAAAAGGCGACACTTTTATAGAGCCGCCTTATCATATATACAAAAGTATGTTTATTACTTATTCAGAATATCCATTGTATCCGAAGCAATCAGCAATTCTTCATCTGTCGGAATCACTACCACTTTTACCTTAGAAGCAGGAGTAGAAATGACTGCTTCCTCACCGCGAACCTTAGCATTCACGTCATTATCAAGTTCGATACCCATGAATTCCATGTCTTTACAAACTTCACGACGACATTCCATCTGGTTCTCACCTACACCACCTGTAAACAAGATGATATCCACACCACCTAATGCAGCAGCATAAGCACCAATGTATTTCTTGATACGATAATAGTACATCTTCTCAGCCAGAATTGCTTTTTCATTACCGGCAGCACAAGCAGCCAATAATTCACGCATATCGCTTGATACTCCGGAAATACCCAATACACCGCTCTTCTTATTCAGCAAATTAGAAACTCCTGTTGTATTCAAGCCTTCCTTTTCCATGATAAATGTCACTGCACCGGCGTCAATATCACCACTACGAGTTCCCATCATCAAACCTTCCAATGGAGTCAGTCCCATTGTAGTATCAATACATTTACCGTCTTTGATAGCAGCAATAGAGCCGCCATTACCGATGTGGCAAGTGATAATTTTCTTTCCTTCCGGATTCACACCCAGAAATTCACACACACGTTTTGATACATAACGGTGAGAAGTTCCGTGAAAGCCATAACGACGTACACCATATTTCTCGTACAATTCGTAAGGGATAGCATACATGTAAGCATAATCCGGCATAGTCTGGTGGAAAGCTGTGTCAAATACGCCTACCTGCGGAATATTAGGAAGAATAGCGGAAACTGCGTTTACTCCTTTCAAGTTGGCAGGATTGTGAAGTGGAGCCAAGTCGTTACAAGCAGTAAATGCTTCCAATACCTCTTTATTCAGCAATACAGATTCGCTGAAACGTTCTCCTCCGTGTACCATACGATGACCTACGGCATTGATTTCATCCAATGACTTGATAGCTCCATATTCAGGGCTAATCAATGTATTCAGGATAAACTCCACACCCACTGTATGCTCCGGAATATCTTTTTCCAGGATTTTCTTTTCACCATTCGGCAAAGTCAATTTCAGGAATGAACCCTTCAGACCGATTTTTTCAATACCACCTTGAGCAATTACCTCTTTGGTGGTCATGTCGAACAATTTGTATTTAATAGATGAACTACCACAGTTCAATACTAAAATCTTCATATCGTTTTATTATTTAATATCCGTTATTTATTTGTTAGCTTTTGCTGCAATAGCTTGATTAGCAGTGATAGCAATCATACGGTAAACGTCTTCGATAGAGCAACCGCGTGACAGGTCGTTCACCGGGCAAGCAATTCCCTGGAGAATCGGGCCGATAGCGTCAGCATGTCCCAAACGTTGTACCAGTTTATAAGAAATATTTCCTACTTCCAAGCTCGGAACAATCAGAACGTTTGCCTGTCCGGCTACGTCTGAACCCGGAGCCTTACTTGCACCCACTTCAGGAACAAGAGCAGCATCTGCCTGCATTTCACCATCCAAGTCGAGAGTCGGAGCCATTTCTTTAGCGATCTTCGTAGCTTCCACGACTTTGTCTACCACTTCATGTTTTGCAGAACCCTTCGTAGAGAAGCTCAACAGGGCAACTTTCGGATTTTCGATACCTGCCACAGCTTTAGCTGTTTGAGCTGTGCACACAGCAATCTGAGCTAACTGGTTAGCATCCGGTACCTGAGTAACAGCAACATCGCCCATTACCAAAATTCCATTCTTTCCATATTCAGGAGCGTGAGTTAGCAACAACATTGCACCTGATACACAAGTGATTCCGGGCGCTGTCTTGATAATCTGCAAAGCAGGACGCAATACATTACCAGTAGTGTTGCGTGCACCAGCCAAATGGCCATCAGCATCACCGCTCTTAATCATTAAACAACCATAGAACAAAGGATCATTCGTCAACTTACGAGCTTCTTCAATAGTCATTCCTTTCTTTTTACGAAGTTCACACAGCAATTGTGCATATTCTTCGTGTTTCGGAGAAGTCTCAGGATCAATAATAGTAGCTTTACCAATGTTGCCCAATCCCCATTTTACAGCAAGTTCGATGATTTCTGCCGGTTTACCCAGTAGAATAAGGTCAGCAACTTCATCTGTCAAAATCTGATTGGCAGCTTTTAATGTGCGTTCTTCAGTTCCTTCAGGAAGAACAATACGCTGGCGGTTTGCTTTCGCACGCGCCACAATTTGGTTGATTAAATTGAGCATAGAAATATTGAATAATGTTATAAAACCTGGTTACAATTTATAATTTGCGGTGCAAAAGTACTCAATTTTGTAATATACACATTACAAATCCGTCCATTTTTCGAACCCAAGTCTAAAATATTATAATATTTAACACTGTACTTCTATTTTTTCTACCTTTGCAGCGTTTTCAAACAAATCAATAGGTAATTAGTATGATACGTCAGTGCGCCATTTTATTTGGCTGTTTGGCTTTGGGTGAATTAATAGTTTATCTTACAGGCATCAAACTTCCCTCCAGCATCATAGGCATGCTGCTGCTCACCCTTTTTTTGAAATTAGGTTGGATTAAACTACACTGGGTGCAGGGCTTATCCGACTTTCTGGTAGCTAACTTAGGTTTCTTTTTCGTTCCGCCCGGAGTGGCGCTTATGCTATATTTTGATGTAATTGCTGCCGAATTCTGGCCGATAGTGATAGCAACAATTGTCAGTACCGCCCTTGTGCTAGTCGTTACGGGTTGGGTACACCAGATTGTTCGTAAGTTCAGGCTGGCGCGCCAAATAAAACTGGCGCGTAAACTTCATTTACCGGATCTCCATCTATCGGACAGACTTCGTTTAAAAGATAAAATCAACTTAATGAATAAAGACAAATGAGCTTTTTAGAAAATGACTTTTTCCTGTTAGCTGTCACTTTCGGGATTTTCTTCTTCGCCAAACTACTCCAGAAGAAAACAGGACTGGTATTGCTAAACCCGATATTACTTACAATCGCAGTGCTTATTATTTTTCTTAAAATGACACATATCTCTTATGAGACTTACAACAAAGGCGGACATCTTATCGAATTTTGGTTACGTCCGGCAGTTGTAGCTTTAGGTGTGCCCTTATATCTTCAGTTGGAAATGATAAAGAAACAACTTTTACCGATTCTTCTGTCCCAACTGGCAGGATGTATTGTCGGAGTTATTTCAGTAGTGCTGATAGCCAAACTCATGGGAGCTTCGCAGGAGGTTATTCTTTCACTGGCTCCAAAATCCGTCACTACGCCGATTGCCATGGAAGTAACCAAAGCTATCGGAGGTATTCCGTCACTCACTGCGGCTGTCGTGGTTGCAGTAGGCTTACTAGGCGCTATTTGCGGTTTTAAAACGATGAAAATCATGCATGTAGGTAGCCCGATAGCACAAGGTCTCTCAATGGGAACGGCTGCACATGCGGTCGGAACCTCCACTGCAATGGATATCAGTAGCAAATATGGAGCGTATGCCAGCTTGGGCCTAACCTTGAATGGAATATTCACAGCATTACTGACACCTACTATCCTTCGATTATTGGGTGTTTTGTAATTGAATTGAACAATTTCAAGCAATAATCCGTTATTGAGAAACAAACCAATATTGTCAAATCATGTTAGACTTTCAACCAATCACAATAGAATCTTTCCACGATATTCTCCCATACCTAAAACAACAAACGTACAGAACTTGTGACTTTACAATAGGAGGTATATATATGTGGATTGATTATTTCCAATATGAATATTGTATTGCTGATGATTTACTATTCATCAAAGGATATGCTGAAAATGAAAACAAGAAACTATCTTTTACTATACCTATCGGAGCTTCCTCTTTGTCACATGGTATCTCACTGCTAAAGGAATATTGTGACAATCATCATTTACCGCTATTTTTATCGGCAGTTCCTGAAGAAGGTAAAAGACAAATAGAAATGCTATTTTCATGTCAGTCTACGCCTCTACCTGATTGGAGTGACTATTTATATGACCAGAAAGACTTGTCCATTTTACCAGGCCGAAAATTTAACAAAAAGAGGAATCGAGTTAATAAATTCTACAAAGAATACACTAACATCAGCTATGAACCGATCACGATAAACAATATAGAAGCAGTAAAACAGTTTTTTCGCGAATTTTATAGTATAAATCAAAAAGAAAGTCTTTATTTTGCATATGAGGAAGAGATGGTCAATCAAGTACTCAACAACTATTTTAAGTTGAACTTTACGGGTGGGATATTAAAAGCTGAAGGTTGCATTATCGGATTCAGTATAGGCGAAATAATCAATGATACGTTATTCGTCCATATCGAGAAGGCACTCAAACAATATTCCGGAGCATACGAAACTATCAATTTTTTGTTCGCTCAAAATGCTATCACACCTGAAGTTCTTTATATCAATAGAGAAGAAGATGTCGGAGATGTCGGTTTGAGAAAGGCTAAATTGTCCTATAACCCGATCCATATATTGACAAAGTATAATATCATTTTATAATAATAAGTTACATGATAATTAAACCTATAAAAATAGCAGATATAGACATTGTTGCCCAAGTAGCTGCCGAATGTTTTGCCGACGATCATTTTTATGCTAGCCTACATAGTGACAGGGAACAAAGAAAAGAACTTCTCAAGAAACTTTTTATAGAAAGTATCCATATTTGTATCCTTCATGGACATGCTTATTTTTATGAATCAAAAGGAGAATGCATAGCTTTTGCATTATGGTTTAATTATAACCGGCTCAAAAAATTAGACATTAAAGCATTTAATCATATATTTACTTCTACAGACAACCATTTAGAAGGTAAACTCAAAGAAGAATTACATTCCATTGAAAATATCTTAAATGGCAGTCGTGAATACTTTTATTTACTCGCTATCGGAGTAACGCCTTCTCATCGAAGACAGGGTATAGCCACAACATTAGTTAGAAAAATGTTAGATACATATCCTCAATACAATTTATTCGCAGATGTTTCCAATCAACGTTCTCTTAAAATATATGAACAATTAGGGTTCGAAATTCTGGAAAAGTCAGGAAGCTGTACTTTTATCCGTTTACTTAGTCAACAAAAAGACTACTGTATACCAGAAGATAATAATATTTATCTAGCAATACCAAATACTTGCTCTGCAGAATCATTTTTCAACAAGAAAGTCAAATCCCAGCCAATCACTTTGCCATATATGGAAGTGATAGAAACAGGTTGTCCTTTCTTTCGCCAGTCTCTTTATCAGTCTTGTCCCGCTCGACTAATAAAAATTAGTTATATTGAATTACTGCGTTATCAGCGTTTTATCAATATTCTCAATTTTCAGGAAATAGAATTAACAATTGACAATACTTCATGCTTAGTATATGTTTATTCCGGGCATGATGAGAGAAACATTATATACAATAACGAGATACATCATTCACTTTACTGTAAACAATGTGAATGGTCAATCGTCCCAGATGTATATATATCTGTTCCTATTCTTTATAACAATATAGACAAACTTATTCAGACTCACAATCAGCATGATGAATTTACAATTAACCGGGTATTAACATCATTAGACTTTCGAACAACATACGAAGCCGGCATACCTGTCAAAGACCTTGACAGCAGATGCTTCAAATATAGAATTCACCGTTTCTATTTAGGAAAAGTTACAGTACAGATCCAATCCGAGGATCAGATTTCATTTAACGGACTAGCCAACAAAATAAATATTGGTACACCTGTAGAAATCGGATTAATTATTTCCGTTGATGAAATGACCCAATGCGGTGTTTTACACCTTATTTCTTTATCATGCGGATTGCCAATCACCCAGTTATTGGATTCTGTTTCTAGAAATCAAATCAATATCATAAAGGCTACTTCTCAATCTGAGAATTTTTACCAATATATTAAAAATGAATTTGATCTTGAAAAAAAAGGTACAGCTAAAAGTTTTATTACCATTCCTCAAAAAAGGGAAGAAATTGGTAATGACTTATTAGCTTCCATGTTATTTTGTGAAACACTCTATGAAGACAATGAGTCTATCGGAAAAGTGGCAGATAAAGAAATTGTTCAGAAATTAGTATCACCGACCGGAATTGCTCAATATAACTATGCATGCGTTTTTGCCCATACTAACATAGTAATGCAAATTTCCGACACTCTGCAAGGAAGTGTTACCGAACGAATTATAAAAGAATCTATCACTCTTTTTTACATAGAACTAATTCTTTTTGAAGAAGCTGCCATTTATATAGCTGATGACAGAATTGTCAACTTCCTTACTCAACTTGATCAATACAGTCCTAACCAAGTATTAAAGAATATCAATCTTATTATCAGTAACCACGTACGCACTATTGAATTTTGGGATATACAAATGAATTACCCTTCCTCGAAAAAGTCCGTTGACGACATACGTAGAGCCTTTAAAATCAGAAAGGAGCAAGAAAAGATTGAATGTAATAAAGCACAGTTATTAACTATTCATCAAATTAGAAGCGCTATTGTAGATCGTACCGAAGCCTCCATATTATCTGCTGCCGGTATTATACTAACC
Source organism: Bacteroides sp. 43_46 (assembly GCF_001915455.1). Taxonomy (NCBI): domain Bacteria; kingdom Pseudomonadati; phylum Bacteroidota; class Bacteroidia; order Bacteroidales; family Bacteroidaceae; genus Bacteroides; species Bacteroides sp. 43_46. Next base: position 89,078 of record NZ_MNQN01000126.1, read on the forward strand.
GTCATTTCTGTCATAGATATAATAACCGACACATCCAAAAGTCCGATATTATCAGTCGTAGCCTTACTTGTTGGTATATTATTATTGATTAAACGTTCTATTTTTCAAAGAATAATTTCAGTGTCTCGCATCAAATAATTTATATAAGAAAAAAATAAAGAGCAAGTTCAATTGAAAAGTAAAACTTGCTCTTTTAGGAATATCTAAAGGCGGTATATACAGAACAGCCCTATTAATCAGCCATAATCTTTATATCCGGTGACGGAACCCGATACCAATATTCTACTCCCGGTTCTTCTCTTCCCGGGATTTTAAATGTCAACTTAATTAAGTTATCATGCAAGCGTTCAACACTGATTTCGTTTTCAACACCTGCGGGGAAAACTGAGTAAACAGATTTTGTAATGTTCTCCACATAGATACTATCCGACTTTAATTCATATTCGCCCTGAACCAGAATTACCGAACCCATTTTATTAGTATCAATAATGATATTCATGAATGTATTATCGACCGAGATAAATTTCAACAATGGGCCTAGTGACAATCTGTAACCCTTTTCGACCGATTCTACCATACATGTCTGCCATACCCCTTGCATTCTCTTATTCTTTATCTCCTGTCCATTGGGTATCACAAGTTTGAACGGGACATTTTTTGAACTATTTTTTTGTAGACTGAACATAATGGGAACCGTGAATTTCACCTTGACTGTCTTGCCGTCTACTATTCCCGGAGTCCATTTAGGCATTTCTTTTACCACACGTAAAGCCTCTTCATCCAATAAAGGGTCAACACCTCTTATTACCTTTGCCTGACTTAGTGTTCCATCTTCCATAACTACAAACTGAACAATAACACGCCCTGAGATAGCATTTTTCTGTGCTTCCACCGGATATTTGACGTTCGAAGACAAGAACTTCATCATGGCCGGAACGCCACCCGGATACTCCGGCATTTTATCAGGAATCAGGTAAACGCCATTTACATCCACCTTCTGTATCGGTTGCTCCTGTGCAACTAATAGTGAACAAGCAAATAAAGAGATAATCAGACTAAGTAGTTTTGTTTTCATAATATATTAATTTAAGAGTTAGAACAGCAAATCAATTATGCAATAATACCTAAAAAAGAATGAAATCACAAACATTATTGAACATTTCTACTCTCCTCATACGTTTTTAAGGTACCTTTGCAGAAATAACGAAGAAAAACCTAAGCATACAATGAAAGAAAAAGTAAAAGCATTATGGAAGTTGTGTTTCGACGATAGTGATCAGTTCATCGATATGTACTTCAGACTACGGTATAAGAGTGAAATAAATGTTGTTATTGAAAGCGGGAACGAAGTGATTTCCGCCCTTCAAATGCTTCCTTACCCCATGAGTTTTTGCGGGAAACAGGTAGCTACTTCTTATATATCCGGCGCCTGCACTCATCCGGACTTTCGGAACAGAGGAGTAATGCGTCAGCTTTTATCACAAGCTTTTGCCCGAATGCTACCGAACGGGATCTTCTTCAGTACACTGATACCGGCAAATCCGTGGCTATTCGATTATTATGCACGCATAGGATATGCTCCGGTGTTTCAATATTCTACGAAAGAAATCATTCTTCCGGAGTTTATTCCTTCCAAAGAAATAAAGGTTGATATCGTGTCCGAATATAAGGAAGAAGTATATTCCTATTTGAATAAGAAACTTGCGGAACGCCCTTGTTGCATCCAGCATACAACAGAAGATTTTGAGGTAATTATGGCTGATCTCGCTATCAGTAATGGTATTTTGCTCGTAGCCAAATTAAATAACGAAATAAACGGAATAGCGATTGTGTATAAAAGAGACGAAAGCGTCATTATCAACGAACTTCTCGTAGAAACTAAAGACGCTGAACATAGTTTATTGTTTCATCTCAAACAACATACCGGATGTAATCGTATGATTCAATTATTACCTCCTGACAAAAAGCGGCCTCAACAAGCATTAGGAATGGCACGCATCATCAATGCAAAAGAAGTTCTACAATTATACGCTGCCACTTTCCCGGAAGATGAAATGCAGATAGAGGTATCAGACAAGCAGTTATCTGTAAATAATGGTTATTACTACTTATGCAAAGGAAAATGTATGTATAGCACCGAACGTTTGCCCGGTGCACACATACAAATGAATATCACTGAATTAACTAACAGAATCCTCCAACCGTTAAATCCCTATATGAGCCTTATGCTGAATTAAAAGCATCTATTTTATTTATTCAGATAACGTACCCGTTCACAAGCTGCCAACAGAAATGCTCCCACTCCAAAATTGGAAGTAGAATTAGCATCTACTACTTGTCCCGGTATAGCCTTTTCGCCGATAGGCTGTACATAACCGATTTTCCCATCAGGTTGAAGGGCAACTGTTATCAAATATTGCCATGCTTTTTCAACTATCGGCTGATATTCGCCGGCATTCAGGAAACCGTTATTAATTCCCCATTGCAGACCATAAGCAAAGAAAGCTGTTCCGCTGGTTTCCGGTCCCGGTGCATGTTGCGGATCAAGCATACTGCGTGTCCAATAACCTTCCGGTTGCTGACAAGCAGCAACAGATTTAGCCAATGTACGGAAACGGTCTATATATTCCTGGCGATATTTATCCGTTTTAGGCAAGTCTTTCAGCACCTTTGCCAGTCCGGCTAATACCCAACCGTCACCGCGTGCCCAAAAATCTTTTTTACCATTCACACTTTTATGCTTCGGATATACGTATTTTCCATCCCGATAATAAAGTCCGGCTTCTTCGTCGTACATAATACTATCGGCATAAACGAGATATTCATGCAATTTCTCCAGGTAAAGTGGATTCTTGGTGATATTATACATCTTTGTCATCACCGGCATTACCATATACAGTCCATCGGCCCACCACCAATAATCACGGTTAGGTGTACTCATCTGATACTCCATTACTTCGCGGGCACGGGCTATTTTTTGCGTATCCGGCTCCAAATTATATAAATCGGCATAGGTTTGAAAACAAATCTGATAATCTCCGAAAAGCACATAGTCGTCACTTTCTCCATAGCTGTATTTCCAGCAGGTTTTATCGTCCGACTTAGCTCCTTTCCATTGATTATGCTCAGCCCACTCTTTCGAATATTCCAGATATTCCGGTTTCTTTGTCAAAAAATAAACTTCCATATTCCCGGTATGATAGGCGGCATTATCCCAGAAGGACCGACCATGTTCCGGATGATTCGTCTGCCAATAGCCATTCACTTTATGAATCATCTCTATCACTTCTCCCGAAGAACCGGTTTTCTTTTCCGCACAACCTGTACATATTGTACTTCCCAAAAGGAAAGCCGAAAAAAGAGTTACATATAAATTCTTCATATTTTTATTTTTTTGTATTCATATCCATTTCCAACACATATACCATTTGAGGTTCAATCTCGGCCATACGTTCGCCGTCCCCCTGACGAGTGTGTTGTACAAAGAGATGTAGTTTCCGTTGTTTCTTCCAAAGCTCCGTATCATGTGAAGGTTCCCAGGCATCCACCGAGAAATCTGTTAGATCCGTTATCGTCCATTGACTGATAGCAAGATCAGTAGCGTGAGCTATTGAAACACAACTTCCCCGTTCTTCGTCACGAAAGATGTAGAAAACTTCCCCTCCCCCTACAACAATACGCGGACGAGCAATAGGAATCATTTTCGTACCGCCGCCTTTCAACGTGAAAGGTGTTTTCCGATCGGTTACCTGACGATGATGCCATACCTTCCCATCATTCCAGACAATGCGATATTGAGGTATATTACTGTCAGGGTCCCTCCAATAAGTAGCTATATAAGGATTTCCTCCAGCATCGGCACTCATACTGGTCTGATTGATTAACTCACTATTTTGGGGTAGCCGACAAGCGTATTCCGCATTCGACAACTTAATCGGAAGTTCGTATTGTTCTCCGCTTGATTTGTACCATGTCACACCATTATCAAATGAACGGGCATAACAGATATCGTGGTTTGTCTCCACTTGCCAAGTTTCACGCCATACCCAGGAAAGGTGAATCGTTCCTTGCTCGTCAACATATAGCTGCCAATAAGCATTCCGCTTATTTTCTCCGTCTATTAAGACATCTTGAACACGGCTCCACTTATGTTCTTTCAATGAATAACGGTTCATTACCAAATTACCACGTCCGGAAGAACCGGAACGGTAAACAAACAATAAATCTCCACCGGACAAAGAGTAAAATTCCGGATAAGTAACATTGCCTTCATCTACTCCGGTCATTGGCATTTTCTCTCCCAATTCCAAAGAAGCGGGAGCAATGCTCCGGCAGTAATTCAGTTTATGCCCGTGATGATCAAACGAAATATGCAAATACCCTTCTCCATCTATTATCATACTGATGATATTATGAGCATCTTTCACATTTCCACGATATTGTGTACGGTGCAATGTCCACAGTTCCGAATTCAGTTTACGTTTTCCCAATACAAGATAACCTTCAGCATCATAATAGCTGATATACTGCTCATCACCGTGAGTTATCAGGGAGTTGTTACGGAATACCGTAGTATTGACCGAAGTACAACTATATCCCTTCCCCACTTCAACCAAATGTTGAGGGTAACATAGTACAGGAATAAACATGATTCCGCAAAGTAGTAGCAATATTCGCCTCATGTTCATTCTTCTTTTTTATTTATCAAAAATAGAAAAGTCCCATTTCTCATGCCAGGGAATTGTAATTTTCCCGTCTTTTATCAATACAGGCAACCAGACATAGCGAGAATCCTCCAAATCTTTCTTTTTCCAACGGTCAAACATAGCGATGTATGCATCCTTCTTGCCAATAACAGGCTGAACGTATGTGCTTTGTGCATAGAATGTCTTGTCCGCATCCGGCCCCGTGCAAGGATTACCGATTGTTTTCCACGTACCCATGATAGAATCCGCAACCGCAATCTCCGCTACATTCGGATCCCAGCCTGTACAACCGGAACTCAACATATAGTATTTACCATCATATTTAAAGACAGCAGGAGCTTCACGGGATTCTTTCACAAAATTACGTGTAAAACGTCCGCTCGGTTTCAGATAGTCGTCAGTCAGCAAGCTGATATACATTGTAGCATTGTTCTCCGAAGAGTAGAATTGATAAGCACGGCCATCATCATCCACAAAAACGGTCTGGTCGCGACTCATCGCATTGTTAGGGCGGAAACTTCCCTGATAAATAAATGGCCCGACAGGAGAATCGGAAACAGCAACTCCGGCACAAGCCTTGCTGTAATCGGCACTTTCCACATGTGCCCACATCACAAATTTACCTGTCTTTTTATTATAAACCACTTTTGGGCGTTCCAAGACTTTGGACGGATGCAGATCGTGATCCGGGTCATTTTTAACAGCCGGAAGCACAATACCTTCAAATTTCCAGTTCAGTAAGTCCTTGGAAGAGTAGCAACCTACTCCAGTCACATCCGTACGATAACATTCCCACGTAGCCCATTCGGGCAGAACGGTTTTTCCTTTCTTATATTCACCATACCAATAGTAAGTGCCATTGTGATAAAGAAGCCCGCCACCATGAGCATTGATCGGATTTCCATCCGTATCTTCCCATACTTCGCCGGGAATAAACTCCGTATTCTCCTGAGCCTGTACCGCCACAGGTAATAAGCCTACGCAAATTACAAATAGTAATAATAGTTTAGCCATATATCAATCTCTGTTAGTTAGTTTATTTTAATGAAAAGCATGATCTTTCGGAAAGTCCTTTCCTTCCCAAGCCTTTTTACTGGTCCAATCTTCAGCAGGAGATGTCCAGAATGTATGGTCGGCGGGAAGTCCGAGCGGCAGGAAAGCAAGTGATGCCATATATAGACTGCCATTGTTCGTATACCAGTCGGAAATATTCGGCTGCTTGCCATTGAATCCTAAAGTTAAAAATCCCTTTTCATTGAAGTTACGGTCATCACCAAACATTCTTTTAATAACTGCCGTCATAGCTGCACGAACTTGTCCATCCGGTAATTCCTTGGGCAGCCATCCTCTCCATGCCAATAAAGCTAAAGGCTGCAAAGTTCCTGTACGATAAGTGATAGAACGACCGAAAACCGGAAGCGCCCCTTCCGGAGAGATAAACCGTTCCAAAATCATTCCGAAACGCTGCATCCGTTTCTTTGCACGGTTATAGTCACAATCCGGTGCGTTCCAAATCTTACTTTTACCAGCATTTGTCATGATTTCCAAAGGTTCTATATACATCGGATGCAAAACAAAACTATTATAATAGTCAAAAGCAAAACCCGGACCATCGGAGTACCAACCATCGCCTACGTACCACTCTTCTACTTTACGCAAAGCGGAAACTATGCGGTAAGTATCACTTGGAGCGCCTGCTTTACGCAAGAATGCTTCGACCGTAGCAGAAAACAACAACCAATTTGTGTAAGGCGGATCTACTCGGCGAAGTTGTGTAAACTCAGCTATATAACGTTGTTTCGTAACACTATCTAAAGGAATCCATAAAGCATCATAGCCTCTTATAAAACTCTCTGCAATATAGGCTGCGTCAACCAACGTTTGCCCTTCTTTTCTCCACAAAAGATAATCGGGACTTTCGGGGTCAACAGCCTGTACGTAACTTTTCAAAGCCCATTCACGCAATTGTTTTCGTTGAATGCCTTCTGCCGTATCATCGTCCGGCAAAGAAATCCAAGGAGCTAACCCAGCCATTAATCGACCAAAGCACTCCATATAGGTTACCTTCTTGTTTCGCCCATCCCATGTAGGACTGACTTCTACCAGCATATTCTGTTGCAGCTTCCCTTCACTCAGATTACTAAGTACCGGAGCAGCCATTCGGTACAACACCCCCGCCCATAATTCACGGTCAGTCGGTTCCTTTACTTGTTTCTTCTTTTTTGCCAATAAGTCCTGTGACGGAATCAGCAAGATTGCGATCAGCAATAGTAATGTACAATGTTTATTCAATCTCATGATATTATTTAGGATTTTCGTACGCAAAGATACTTTATACTCATAAGAGTAAGGTTCAATTTTATATCAAAAAAGGGATACAAAACAACCATTTTTCATACAAAAGCTGTAATATATGCGAGTTTAATCAGGTTTCCACCTATCCACCCATTCTATAAAAGGTATTCCTTTCTCATCAAACCGGACAGGTAGCCAAATGTAACGAGAGTCAGCCAAACTTTCCGGCCTCCAACTATCTGCCATAAAAATAAATTGTTTTTCAGTCCCTTGCAAAGGGAGCACATACGTGCTCTGCCCTCCGAAAGTTTTATCCGCATTCTCTCCGACACAAGGATTTGGTAGTTGTTTCCATTCCCCTAAAATCGAAGTAGCAGTCAACAAACGAGCTTTATTAGGTTCCCAACCCGTACAGCCGGAAGTTATCATCCAGTAGATTCCGTCTTTTTTAAAAATAGCAGGAGCTTCATTATGTCCACCTGGAAAAATACGTATATACTTGCCTGTATGACTAAGATAATCATCAGACAATTCTGCAATCTGCAATGTCAAATTGTCTTCCGAAGAATAAATATGATAAGCTTTTCCATCATCATCCACAAACAAAGTCATATCACGGGACATTTGTCCTCCTTCCAAATCTCTTTTCACAAACATTCCCTTTTCAACTGCATCATACCATTCCGGAGTCCACCATTTTTCATATTCTGAAAGATTCCATTTGATCCGTTTCTCTTTCTTCGTCATATTCAATGGATAGATACTCGAATTTACACGAGCCGAACGAATAAAACAATAAGGTCCAGTTGGTGAGTCACTGACAGCGACGGCAGCACGGGCCGGTCCATACCCCCGGCCTTTCAATTCCAGATGAAACCACATTACGAATTTTCCGGTCTGCTTATTATAAATAACTTTCGGGCGTTCCATGATGCACCCTTTTTCAATATCACTTCCTTTTGCTTCAGATATGGGTAACACCACTCCTTCATAGTTCCAGTTCAACAAATCAGTAGATGAATAACAATTGATCCCTTTTTCGGTCACAAAGCCCGAATCGGGGCGATGTTCACCGAACCAATAATATTTTCCTTCATGATACAAAACGCCTCCACCATGAGCATTAATCACATTTCCCTCCGTATCTCTCCAAACCTTACCAGAAACAATTTTTTTCTCTTTCTGATAAACCCGCACATAATCTATTTCATACTTCATCGGCAAAGCACTCTCATCAATCGGACCACCATTGATACCACCAATAGCCAAATTCAACAAAAGATATTGCGGTTTCGTAAAAGGATTCGTCCTCTTGCCGATACTTCCGTTTACAGTATCCTTTAAAGGAATCTCATTCAACAGTTCATCATCCAAATAGAGTTTGATAACTTCTTCATCCCAATCCATCCGCCAAATGTGAAATTTGGAAGCCCATTCCGGATCTTTCTCCGTAAAATGGATATAGGGTGTGGCCTTACTATTCCATTTAGCCCCCCATTGCTTGTCCGTGCCCCACGCAGCATTTGCCAAAATATGAGGAACTCCTTTGATTTGGTAATATTCCATAATATCTATCTCTCCACATGAAGGCCACTCCATATTACTACCCAATGTCCAGATAGCCGGCCATGCACCTTTCGCCACCGGTATGCGGGCACGTACTTCAAAACGCCCATAGAGAAACTCCTTCTTTCCGGCAGTCGTCACCGATGAAGAAGTATATTCTATAAATTCCCGTTCTTTACGCCAATCGTTACTACCGGGTATGTAAAGAGGATTCTGACGATTCCGCTCTTTCCGAGCTTCGATGACAAGGAAGCCTCCTTTACAAACTGCATTGTCCGGCTGATACCATTGAGCCTCCTCATTGCGGACATAACCCTGTTCATAGTTCCATACGGAAGGGGATAATCTCCCCTCCGTATTAAACTCATCGCTCCAGACCAGCCTCCAATCGTCATTCCGCGCAGTTGCGAGCAAAGGCAAGGTCGTCAGTAACAGCAATATAACTGAATAATTTTTCAAATATACCATTGCTTAATCCTATCGTTTATTCAAACTGATAAACACGAACATAATCCACATGATATTCAAGCGGGAACTTAGACAAGTCCGGTTCACCTCCATTGGATCCCAAAGCCAGATTCAACCAGATACATTGTCCGAATCCTTCATCATTCTCTTTACCCGCGTTATTACCTTCATCAAGATATGGATTACGATATGATCCTCTCCACCAATCATCCAGTCCACCAGATCCATTTCCTGTAGTCGCTTTCAAATCCTTAATTTCATTCATCAATTCGTCATCCAAATAAAGTCTCAAGGTATTCTCGTCCTCATCCAGGCACCAGTCCATACGCCAAATATGATACTTCTTCCCCCAATCTTTATCTTTCGCTATAAATTCAGCAACCGGCCTGTTATAAGACTGCCATTTGCCGTTCCAACGGGTGTCCGATCCCCAACAAACATTGGCGTGTACGCTCGGCTTTCCATTTACCAGATAATATTCAAGCAAATCAATTTCGCCTCCCAGCGGCCATTCCCAGCACCAACTGTCAGTGCTTCCACCAGTCGTCCAGATAGCCGGCCATGCTCCCATTGCCGTAGGAATCTTGGCTCTGACGAGCATTCGTCCTTTCCGGAATCTATAATCTTTTGTAATCAGGCAGCTCGAAGTATACTCAGCATATTCACGATTCTTTTTCCAGTCGCTACTTCCAGCTTCATAATTCGTATTCTTTACCCATTCCTCTTTTCCTGTAATTATCAATGCCCCGTCTTTACAAATAGCATTTTCTTTCTGATACCATTGCAATTCCTGATTACGTTGGAAGCCTTCTTCCCAACGCCATACATTCCAGTCCGGCTCTCCCGTTCCATTAAATTCATCATGAAACTTCAAAACCAGTCCTTCTTCCGTCGTTTCCGGTGCATCATTGGGATCAGGCACATATTCCGGTCCTTTTTCATCTTCAGCCGATTCTACATAGGTCACATTGAAAAGTAACATCAACGTATTTGTTTTAGAATTAATTCCATAAGAGGATGAGCCCTCAATCGCTAACGGAAGTACATACAACAAATTCCTCTCCGCTTCCTGGCAAGCTGCAACCAGTTCACTAGAATAGACTGTTACTGATACGGCATCCGATTTTGTTTCACCAGCTTGTAGCGTTAATGTCTGAGAAGATAAATGATAATAGGACTCCGGAAGTAATTCCGCACCGTCATATTTTGCATAAATGCCTCCTTCCGCCACCTTAGCTAGCACTTTATTCAATGTATCTTTATTCACAACCAAGCTAACTTTAGCTTCTTGTCCGGCTGTGCGTCCTTGATAAAGAGACAAGCTCAACTTATAAGTAAAGTTTTTAACAGGCGTTTCATCCTCACTTTGCCGTAAATCCGTAGTCACGTTACATTCCGCACCATCCCACACTTCACGGGCTTGCGTCAGATTCAACAAATTCAGATCTAGTTGACCTTCATAACTAAAATCTTTATCATCGTCACAGCCATATACTCCACCGATGAGGGTGGCCGCCATACAGGCGACCATCCATATTTTATTCATTTTCATCATAAGTCTCATTTTAAATTAATCCAAAGGAACCGTTTCCGGGTCATACTTTTCAATATCCGCATCAAAAAAGGCAATCTCCCCTATATGAAAATATTTCTTGTTCAACGAACTTGTCAATACATTGAAACGGAAATATTTAAACTTCTTACCCGGCATTACAAAATCAGAAGCGTATTTTGTCTGACGTGTTGTGGGCAATCCACTCAAAGTAGAAACAGTTTCCCAATGTTCACCATCCGTACTAATCTGTAATTCCGCAGAAGTAGGGAATCCGTCCGTGTTACCTGTATCCCGCGTATAATACTCGAATGCAAAATTTTCATGTTCTTCCTTTAAATCGATCTGTATATAATGCGGCAGGTCAACTTGCGGAGAATGCCAGTTGGTGTGAAAAAAAGAGGGATCCGCCGTTTTACCATCTATCAAACGGTCAAAATACCCTTCAGACGCGTCCGGATAATTACAAGATAATTGGTCTACTATCAGACTGACCTGTGTACGGGATTTCTCCGTATACGATGCCGGCATCGCTCCCGACCGTGCTTTCAATTCCTGAACTGCTCCTGCTTCATGAGCCGCATTAAAGGTCTGCAAATAAAAAGTATAGTCTCCGAAACGAGCACGAGTATTTTCTATCAACATTTCCGTTGTTCCTTTAGAAGCAATCTTACAGATATTTTTCTTTTGTAAAGGGTCATAATAGCGAATCTGCATATAAGCGTAATCTCCTTCCGGTGCTTTCCAAGTCAGTTTAATCTGTCCCGGCAAAGCCTCCGACACGACCGTAGAAAGTTCAACGGCAGCAGGACTTCCTCCCCCCGATGTTTCAAATTCTTCAAAATTCTTATCACAGCCAACCAGTCCTAAAAGCGCAAAGGCTGCAATCATATATTTAACATTCAACTTCATAGCTTTTATCTTTTATCATTAATAAAACTTACCAACCCGGATTCTGGCTCAGATTCGGATTCTTACGCATTTCCGAAGCCGGAATCGGAAAGAAATACATTTTATCATCCCAAACCAATGATTTATTTGTCCGCTCATAGAGGAAGTTTCCATCCTCTTTTTGGGTAATCTGCATACGCCCGATTTTAGTGAAGCCACCTTCTTTCCAACGGCGAACATCCCAGAAACGATGTTGTTCAAAAGCCAATTCTACCATTCTTTCTTTTTTATATCGTTCCCAAAATTCAGTGTTAGAAATATTATCCGGGAAATCCGGCATTTGTACATCCGAACGCTGACGCACCTTATTGATTGCGGCACAAGCAGACATCCTGAATTCGTTGTCCGTAGCACCGGCCGCTCCCAAATAACGGTAGATTGCCTCTGCATAATTCAGATAAAATTCTCCCAGACGGAAAATAACCCAGTTATGCCGTTTGCCTCCACTGCCACTCTCCGCACTGATGTCGGTAGACGCATCCAAATACTTCTTCAAATAATAACCGGTCGGTGTTGCATAAGGAAGAGGCAGACCATTCTTACCGCCAATAAATGTTTCCAACGGATTCGGATTCGTATTCGGCCATTTGTCACCATTACATGCGATAGTCATGCCGAAACGCGGATCTTTATCTCCATTATCCTTAGATTCGTAAGCATCCACCAATGTTTGTGTCGGGCAATTACCGGAACTGGCATTCTCCATACCAACCGGGAAATTTGTATATTCCGGACTACTTGTATCTCCAATACGACGAACGAAAATCATTTCAGAAGCTTGATAATTATCCGTACCCCAAATATCCGTATATTTTCCAAGCCGGATACCGTTAGCCGTACAATAATCAATAACAGCTTTATTGGCCACAGCAGCTTCACGCCATAAATTCCGGTCTTCACCACCACTGAACAGTTTGCTTGCTCTATATAATGCGGCACGGGCTTTTAATGCCAAAGCCGTTCCCTGCGTGACACGACCGGCCTCCGGGTTGGAACCACCCGCAGCATCATTATCCAAAGCGGAATAAGAAACGGGCAACTCAGGCGCCACTTCCTCACATTCACTAATAATAAAATCAAAGACTTCCGACGCCGGAGTACGTGAAAGAGAATTAGCTTCTTTCTCTGTCAACACATTCACCGTAAAAGGCACATCCCCATACGCACGCACCAACAAGAAATAGTAATACGCACGTAGCAGACGAACTTCATACTGATAACGATTAAATCGGTTCATCTGAGCCTCATAATCCTGCGCATAGCGTAAATCATAAAAATCAAGGTCTTTACTTTCTTCCAGAAAGTAATTAGCGGCACGAATACCCGAATAATACCCCCACAGAGATTTAGGGTTCAATGCACTCCAAGCACCATTTGTATAGTCGAGAACAGATGAATAAGTAACAGCCATTTCTGCTTCATCACAAGCGGAAGCCAATGACTGATAGCTTGGCAAGTCGGAATCCAGATAACTATAGATATTATTCACAAATCCTGCCGTACGGGAAAAATCCGAAAAGACATAATCCTTGTCGTATGACGTGTATTCATGATAATCCATCTTATCGTTGCAAGCTGACACCACCGCTATACAAGCTATTCCTAGGCATATATTTTTCAATTTCATAGTTTCTTTCTTTTTATAGCGTTAAACGTTAAAATCCTACTGACAAACCAACATGAATAGATCGGGTAGCAGGATAAGAGTTATTCATCGCTTCCGGATCCAATTGGTCAATACTATCGAAGCAAAGTAAATCAACCCCTCTTACATATACTTTCGCATTCTTTACCCAAAACCTGTTCAACCAGGATGAAGGAAGCTTGTAGTACACCTCACAATTACGCAACTTCAAAAAAGAACGATCTGCCAACCATAAAGAGCTTGTCTGCAGATTGTTGTCAACAGTTTCCGTCGTCAACCTTGGGAAACGAGCGTTCGGAGTTTCCGGTGTCCAACGATTCCGGTAAACATAATTAGAAATTGTCGTATTATCCACCAATGGATGATAATAAGTTCCCGACAAGATTGCCGTATAATTTCCCACTCCTTGGAATTGTGCACTAAAACCTAATCCCTTCCATTCCAAACCAAGACTGAACGAATAATAAATTTCAGGACATGTACTATTGTATCCCATAGCTACTCTATCATCCGAATTAATTACTTTATCACCATTCATGTCCTTGTATTTAATATCTCCGGCCTTTACCGGTCCAAACTGCTGTGGCAAGCTATTATCTATATCTGCCTGATCTACAAAATATCCAATAGCCTGCAATCCAAAGATTTGTCCTACCGGATTGCCCGTAGAGCGCGTATAGTCATAAGCTGCCGGTTCTTCTAGCATTTCTATAATTTTACTTCGATTGTAAGTGAACGTTCCTCCCAGATTTAATTCCACATTACCCATCTTCTTATAGTAATTGGCGCCGATTTCCGTGCCCCAACTATCTACGATACCCGCATTTACATAAGAACCGGATGCACCCAACACCGCCGAATTCTGTCCGTCTGAACTGACCCAAATATCAGAACGTCTTTCATAAAAGCCATCCACTGTCAAAGTCAATCCCTTGAACAAGGTAGCATCCACACCCGCATTATACTTATAAGCTTTTTCTGTGGTTCCGTTAACAGATGCCAGACGACCTTCATGCCAGCCTCCATCACCACCGAAATTATTATTTATCGGATAGCCATTACCGCCACCTACCGTCTCATTCCAATAGCCGTTACCGGGAATATTATCCGTATTCAACATACCGAAGGAAGCCCGCAGTTTCAGGAAATCCACCACATTCTGGCTTTGCATAAACTTCTCATTAGAAATAAGCCATGCCAGCCCAACTGTAGGAGATACATTCCAGCGATGATCGGGCGCCAATAAGTTGGAGGCAGAAGCCATCAATGTAAAATCTGCAAAATAACGATTCTTAAAGCCATAATGAGTATACCAACCCGCATTCTGACGGTAGAACGTATTATTGATTCCTTTAGCATTATCATATTTATAGGTATAAAGCAACATGGAATACAGACTGTGTACACCAAACTGACGTTGCCAATCGACATTCATTTGGAAGTTAAAGGCGCGATATTGCCAGTCAAGTTTGCTGTCACCCGACATTTCCGTATCTTTTCCTCCCGTTATTTCCTCACCAGCTATCGGCAATCCGTTTTCCCAGGAAGCGACCGATGCCATACCATATTTATATCCTTTTGTGTGATTCTCCCAGTAAGAAGCGAGATTGTCATATCCTATACGGACAGAAGCTCCTAACCCCTTGGTTAAAGAAGACAAATCCTGCCGTAAAGACATATCAGCATATAATCCACGAGTATGTCCTTTTGAGTATGCGCGCCCTTCAGTCAACGCTACCGGATTCCAGTTCTCACCCCAAGTAGTATTTCCTCCCCACAAACCACTTTCCGTACGGATAGGGAAAGCCGCTGAAGGTAATTGATACAGTTTGCTTATCAAATTATCGCTGCCCATACCCGGACGACTGAATTCATTCAAAATCCCCATGATATTGGCCTGCATCTTTGTTTTCGGTGACAAATCAATATCCAGATTGGTACGGAAGTTAGCTTTTGAATACTTTTCCTGAGTGGAATAGTCAGCATTCGTATCAAAGTTTTTGATAAATCCACGGTTGTTCTGCAAATTCATCATTGTATAATAACGCATCTTGGTAGATCCGCCGCGAAAACTTAATGTTGCGATATCTGACGCCCCACGATCACGAAAAACTTCTTCCCACCAGTTTACATTCGGATAAAGATAAGGAGAAGTGCCATTTTTAAACGCATTCAATTCATTTTGCGAATATCGCACCTGCTTGCCATCATTTGTCAATGCTTCATTTAAGGCAGAAGCATACGTATAGGCATCCGCCAATTCCGGCTTGCGCGTCATATAATTGAAAGCATGGTCATAAGAAAAATTAATCTCACGAGTATCGTATTTACCACGTTTTGTCACAATATTGACTACGCCATTCACTCCCCTATAGCCATAGAGAGCCAACGCGGCCGCATCACGAAGTACACTAACAGATTCCACTTCTTCCGGAGTAATATATTTTAAAGCCTGCCAGTTATTATCCCGTTCAAGTCCGTCCACGACCAACAAGATGCCATTATTACCATTCAGTGTCTTCAGGCCGCGAATATACATCGACGGCATCTGCCCCCATACCACACCGGTACTTTGCATGGTAGTCAGTCCCAGCACATTGCCATATAATGAATTTCCGATTGAAAAAGCCGAGCTTTTATCTATATTCTCTGCATATACAGTAGATACGGCACCAGTAGACTCCGCATTCGTTTGCTGCAATCCAAATCCGTAATTTACTTTCTCTGAAGAGTAATCCATGACAACCGTCAATTCCGAACCGTTTTCTATTTTCACCACCTTCATTGCATCATCACCAGTCTGTACTTTCAAACGGCTTCCTTTCACAGCAGTGATTTCAAAACGTCCATTTTTATCTGTAGCCACCCGCACCAATGGGTTCTCTTCAACCGAAACCAAGGCTCCCGCTACCGGCTTCCCTTTTTCATCAAGAACTCTTCCGGTTACATTATCTTCACTTTGTGCCCAGCCGTTCAAGGTGACGCAAGCGAATATCGCTAAAGCTAGTATCTTATATTTTTTCATTTTATTCTATGATTAATCGTAGTTATTCCACATTAATTCCAACCAGGATTTTGAGTCAATCCGTATTTCTTGTTCACCTCTGATGGTGGGAATGCTGACAAATACCACTTCGGACTAAAATTACTCCACCATGCACGGGAAGGATTCACTAGCGGAAACGCTTCATGAGTGAATTTCGTTGGTTTAGGATAAATACTGCTGTTTCCGGTACTTCCGGACCAAGGCGTATTTCCTCCCCCATCATTTCTATAAATCTTCAATCCATGGAGTTGTTTTCTAAAAAGATCTTCTCTTTTATATCGTGTCATGTCAAACAGACGTACATCTTCCAAGCCTAATTCGCAAGCACGTTCTCTGAGGATCTCTTCCAGCAAGGCATCAGCGTCAGTCGTCAGATTCTTGCCGGGATTGCAAACCGCCAAGTCTCCTAAACCAACACGGGCACGTACTTTATTTACTTGCTCAATAGCACCTGGCAGATCATTCTTCGATTTAAGCAAAGCCTCCGCATAAATCAGATACATTTCTGCCAGACGCAGATATGGCCATTGCAGATATTTATCTTTCAGAGAATTGACACCTTCCTTATAGAACTTGTAACATCCGAATCCAGTAGCATATTTACCTGTCTCTTTCTCTGTATCATTGATATTGTCACGTCCTCCAATCCATAATTCGGCAGCATGATCTCCAAACTGTGTTCCATTCACCAGCATCGTTTCATACAACCGTGGGTCACGAATCGGTTTATTGTAATCATTATCCGTATAAAACAGGTCTGTAGCAGTATTCAACTGGAAAGGTTCGCCATTACTCATTGGAAACATCTCCATAAATTCCAGTGTAGGGGTCAATCCACCCGTAATAACTGTACCATTTCCGCTATTGACAAAAATATACTGCCATTCATCCCATGAATTAAATTTACCGAAACGGGAAATATGCGTAGAAATCAACAGTTCTTTATTATTCTCACGGGTAAAATAGGCCTTATTATACGCATCTCTGTAACCTTTTGCCGTAGCTTCCGTTGCCTGTGTCAGTTCATAATACCCTCTTGATTGAAGTTCTGTAAAGAAATCAACACAAGCCTGCAAACACTGGTCCCATAACTCCGGTTTGTAAGCACCATACCACACCTGATGATTAGTTACAGCATCTTGCGGTGGCTCCGTACAATAGGGGACATTGTCATTAAATAATGGGCTGGCTGCAAACAAAAGAATCTTACACTTGAGCCCCATAGCAGCTGCTTTGGTAAAGCGTCCTTGCCAATTCGTGTCATCCGTACCTAAGTCCCACGGAAGTTGAGGAGTAGCAGCAGCCTCATCTAAAAGATTAATCATGTAATTCACCGTTTCTTCCACCGTAGCGCGAGGCAATTCATAAGAAGGCTGCACGTCATAGGTTTCCTTTATTAACGGAAGCCCTCCAAAGTGGCGAAACAAATCAAAATAACGAGATGCTACAATCACTTTAGCTTCTGCCGCCAAACGTTTTTTCTCCGCATCTTCCATATCCGGAACCCGCTCTACATTCTCCACAAAAAGTAATGCAGCACGAATCGCCTCCCAACAATTCTCTTTAGTATAACCAAAGCGCGTATCATCGCTACTATCCTCATCACCTGCCTTATAAGAGCCTGAATAGTATTTCCGGTTAATTCCATTCCAATCCGTGTGGCTATGCCAGCAATCGGACATCATTTCAAAGATTCCTGTGTTCATTTTCCCCTCCACCGTATTCCAATATACAGGGAGCGCGTAATAAAGTTTACTATAAGTATTCCACAGGAAAGCACGAGCGTACGTAGCTTTTCCGAAGATTGTATCTTGCGTTACCGCTACCCCCGGAGCCTTTTCTAAAAAGCTATCTCCAAATTTCACTTGATCGACACAAGAAGAGGAAAACAAAGCTACTCCTGCCAATGTCGCTATAAACCATTTACTTAAATGTTTCATCATATTATTCATAAAGTATTAGAATCCAAGTTTCAATCCAATATTAAATACACGTGTCAAAGGATAATTAGGGCGGGAGCTCTGACGAGATTCCGGGTCTCCCCATTTGAATCCAGTAATAGTAATCAAATTATATCCATTTACATACAACCGGCAATTATCCATCTTCAGTTTCTTCATGAAAGGGAAATTGAAATTATAACCTATTTCCACACTTTTCAGACGCAAATAGCTGGCATTAATCAAATACAAGTCAGACCCTGCATAATTATTGGAAGCATGCAAACTAGAAGTACGCGGGAATTTAGCAGTGAATGTATCAGCCGATGAACGCCACGTTGTATCATACTGATAAAGCAACAATCCCTTTTCATTTGTATCACCCAACGGACGTCTGAATTCGTCTAACATCCGATCCACATTCCAAGCTCCTGTCCATTGCATGGAAAAATCAAAATTCTTCCAACTGAATCCGGTATTCAATCCGGCAGTGTATTCCGGCATATCGGTATACCCTATATCGCGCGTAGCATCATTGGAATTTATTTCACCATCGGCATTCAAGTCCACATAAACGCAATCACCCGGCACCAATGTAATACCATGATTAGCTATCGGACGTCCAAACTCCTCTTGATAACGCATATCTGCCGTTTCATCATAGAACCCCCAAAACTTATACATCGAACGGGAACCTATTCTACGTCCAGTCTCATACATCCAAGGCTCATTTTGCTCTACCTCATTCTTATAGACAATTTTATTCCTTGAGAAAGAAATATTAAAGTTTGCCCAATATCTGAAATCATTTTTCAGAGTTTCGTTCCATTTCAACTGTACTTCAAATCCTCTATTCAATGTCTCCCCAACGTTAACAGAAGGAAGTGACATACCTAGAATTGCCGGCAAATAATCGGGTTTAGATAAAATATCACTACGATCTTCCCTAAAGTAATCTAAAGAAACCGTCAAACGCTCTGCCAGGAAGGTGGCATCCACTCCATAATTCTGCTTTACTGCAGTTTCCCACTTGGCATCCGGATTAGAACGGCTGACTTCACTGGCACCGGGCATTTTATTTCCAACATTCTGCCCGAAATAATATCCTCCATCACCATATTGATAAGAATCAGGCAAATATAAGAATCGTTGTGATACATCATTACCCACCATTCCTACAGAAGCACGTAGTTTTAAATAATTCACTACACTTTTAATCGGTTGGAAGAAAGATTCCTCACTTACAACCCAGCCCAATGAACCTGCCGGGAAGAAACCATACCGATTTCCTGGACGAAAGTTTTCCGAACCATTATAACCCGCATTAAACTCTGCCATATAACGGGTTTTCCAATCATAAGTCACACGTCCTACCAAACCTACATATCCGGTAGGAATGTCAGAGTACTCTGACGGATAGTATTTCTTTGATTGATTATAGAGTAACAATGCTGTCACATTATGATCCCCAAACTTACGGGCATAATTCAATGCCAGTTCCATATACCAGTTGCGCGCCTTAGAAAAACCGTTATCAGGTTCCCCATAACTTAATTGAGAGTCAGTCCCATATTTACGAAGAGAAATAGATCCATCAGCATTTGCAACAGGTGTATAATAAGCCTTGGATGAACTCGCTTTCTTAGTATTAGCATATTCTGAATTATAAGCACCTTTCAGTTTTACGGACAATCCTTTTGTGATAAAATCCAACTTTTGATTCAATGCAAGGTCTACATTCAACACATTTGTTGTCTTTGTCTGAAAGCCTTTTCCATAATAAGAGCTCAATCCATCCACTCCCGTAAAAGGAAGAACTTCAGAATTAGATACAACACGTTCACCGTTTACAATACCTGCACCCGCAAAAGGAACCGCCCAATAAAGTTTGCGGAACAATTGATTCTGATCTTCACCTGATTCCGGAGTACGCTTTGTCTCTATACGACCGCCAATATTGACTGACAGTAAGGTTGTTTTCGTTACATCAAAATCCAAATTAGCACGATAATTGTATCGTTTGTAATCAAAGTTAAAATCATCTGTCGCATTAAACTGCTTGAACATACCGCCTTGCGTGAACAAACCGGCAGAAACAAAATATTTCATATTACTAGTTCCACCAGATATATTCACATTATGCTGAGACTGAAAAGCAGCCTTATTCATACAATAATCAATCCAATTAATATCCGGATACATCAACGGATTAGAATGATTGCGGAATGTTTCCAACTGTTCATCGCTAAAAGTAGCCACCCCACCATCATTTACTTTCATCATATTATAATAGGAAGCATACTGGTAAGAATTAGCGAACTCCAGATCCTTTGTTCGCACATTGACACCAGCCGATGTAGAGAAAGAAACCTTAGCCTTACCTTCTGCACCACGTTTGGTTGTAATCAAGATAACACCATTGGCACCACGTACACCAAATACAGCCGTAGCTGAAGCGTCTTTCAACACAGTCACGCTCTCAATTTCATTCGGATCAATCTGAGAAAAGTCACGTTCTACACCATCAACCTGAATCAGCGGTTTCGCATTGTTCCATGTAGCGACACCACGCACATAAATATCTGCTGCATCCGCTCCCGGCTCACCGGAATATTGTACAGAAGAAATACCGGTGATTTGCCCGGATAATACATTAGATAAAGATCCTGCCGGAGTCTTCAACAGATCATCCCCCTTCATAGATGAAATAGCTCCTGTGATAGATACTTTTTTCTGTACACCATAAGCTACTACTTGCACTTCACCCAGTGTCTGTGCGTCTTCTTCTAATACTATATTTAGACTAACACCTTTCTTTGCGGTTACCTCTTTATCCTTGTAACCAATAAAACTAATTTTGATTTTCGCACTTGCACCGGATACATTGATTGAAAACTTACCCTCAAAATCGGTAATGGTTCCTTGTGTCGTTCCTACAACCTTTACATTGGCCCCAATCACCGGTTCACCATAGGCATCCTTCACTACACCTGTGATTCTTGTAGAATTCTGTTGTACTACCTCCGGCATGGGAGTATCGTCACCATAGCCGTTCAGAGGAATCAAAAGAAATAAAAACAAAGGGAATACGATTGGGAGTAACCGTTTTTTCCCGACTTGTCTTCCATGGAAGGTCTTTCGCTTTTCCATTCAGTATAAAATTAAGATTAAACATTAAATAAACAAATCTCATGATCCTTAGGAATCACAACGCAAAGATAGAAACCTCCCCTCCTACCAACCTCCAAAGATGCTTTTTAGAGGTAGAATTTTAGACATTCGCCTTTTTTGAATGATAATTCGACATAAAAAAGAGCATAGAAAACCTTCCCTATACAAAGTACAAGGATTAAGCAGAACAAGATAATATAAAATAGAAAGGTAAACCAGAACAGATTTCTACTCGTGCTCTTTTTCAACTACAAATTGGTCGAGGTATTCAGAAGGTAAAACTCCAAACTCTTTCTTGAAGCAAGCACTGAAATATTTTGGATCATTAAATCCGACCGCATAAGCCAATTCGGAGATACGTATACTATTTCCTTTTTCCTCCATAATCCGGCAAGCCGATTTCAAACGGACGTTCCGGATAAAGGCAGAGGTGTTCAGCCCAGTCAAAGACTTTAACTTCTTATATAAAGTAGATTTACTAGTTTTCATTTCATCCGCAAACTGGGGTTGGTCAAATTCACAATCTTCCAAATGATTATTCACACAGTCAATGGCTCGTTGCATAAAATCCTCATCCAGACTGGTATAATTCAAATCTTTTAATTCAAAAACCAGCTGTTTCTTAAATTCGTGCGCCATACGCTCCTTATATTTCAGCAAATTACGAATACGTGCATGCAATACAGCCAAATTGAAAGGTTTGCTTATAAAAGCATCCGCCCCTACCTCATACGCTTCCGCCCTGTCCTCTTCCTTATTTTTAGCAGTCAATAGAATCACAGGAATATGACTGATTTCCAGTTTCCCCTTCACATATTTACAAAACTCCATTCCGTCCATCTCCGGCATCATCACATCAGACACAATCAAATCAATGTCTTCATTCTCCAACACTGCAATGCCTTCTTTTCCATTTTCAGCAGTAAAAACATTGTATTCATGCCTCAAGAGTTTCGTCATTAAATGCAATAGTTCCTCATTATCTTCTATTACTAATATAGAATTTGCCTTTTCGGCCGTAACTAATATTTCATCAGACTGTTTCTCATCCATTTCTTCTTCATAAGCTACTAATTTCTGAACCGGTAAGATTACTTCATCATCAATTTGTTCTTCCCTGAAATAAGAACGGTCAATAGGAAGGCGGATAATAAACTCTGTTCCCTGTCCTTCTTCACTTTCCACAGTAATAGTTCCTTCATGCAACTCTACCAAATCTTTAGTTAATGAAAGCCCGATTCCTGTACCAATGGTATTAAATTTCCGGTAATCACCCTCGTAGAAACGACGGAAAAGTGTCTTTTGTTTCTCTTTCGATATCCCTTTCCCATTGTCCTTTACACGTAAAAGCACCCAATCTTTATTTTCCGCATAGGATAAAGTTACCTGAATAAAACCATCTTCTTTTGTATATTTTGCAGCGTTAGACAGCAGATTATAAAGAATCTTATCCAATTTATCCGTATCAAAATAACCAATGATTGATTCCGGATCACACAACACAGAGAAATGTATCTTTTGTTTCTTAATCAAAGGCTGAAAACTTTCCGCCCCATTTTTCACAAAGGAAGCGATATCTCCCGGAGATACACGAAGCCTCAGATTGCCGGTTTCCGCTTTTCGAAATTCAAGGATTTGTTGTAATAAACGTATCAACCGACGAATATTACTATTCATCACCACATACAAGTCTGTATGCTTTGGAGCTTGTATTTTAAGCTCATCTACGGTAGCTGAAATAATTGTCAACGGAGTCAGCAATTCATGGGTAATATTTGTGAAGAACTGCAACTTGGCATGGTTCAACTCCTCCGCTTTCGCCTTCTCCAATTCACGCAAACGGAGTTCATTCCGTAGTAAAATACGATTTTTCGTTATTCTGTATAGTCCAATGACAGTTCCAATGACAATCAATAAATATAAAATATATGCCCACCAGGTTGCCCAAAATGGAGGAAGCACAACAACCGTCATTTCCCGAATATATCCATTCCAAATACCATTCTCATTTGTCACTTTCAATTTAAATTTATACGTCCCGCTTTTCAAATTATTATAGTAAGCAAAACGACGCTCGGCGCTTGTATAAATCCAATCCTTATCAAATCCCTCTAACTGATAAGCGTATCGGTTAAGTTCGGGATTCTTATATGTCAGTGCCGCAAACTCTATATTGAAGTTATTATATTTATAAGGTAACTCTATTTTCTGAGTAAAAGCAGGAGTTAATGAAGATATTTCCCGTTGCACATCCAAAGGTAATGTACTTATGGAACGATTGAATATCTTTATATCCGTAATTGCAAACTGAACATCTCCTTGAATATCTTCCATATCCTCAGGAATAAAGCTATTATAGCCTTTATAACCACCAAAAAACAATTCTCCCTCCCGACTGCAAGCAGATTGAGCGATAAAGAAATTTCCTTGTAGCCCATCAGCTTCTGTGTACACACGAACAACCGGTTCGTTACTTTTCATTTGAGCACCCAGTTTTACCAAGCCGACATTCGTCCCCAACCACAAATTTCCATTTTTATCTTCTTCGATACTTCCGACCATATCTCCGGGAATATTATATTCCTGATTTTTCTCTTCAAACCGGTCATTCTGTCTATTATACAGATAAATTCCTCCCCCTTCGGTGCCAACCCATAAACGTCCCGATTTATCTATGTGCAAACACAAAACATTATTGGTCAGCATTCTTTTATTATAAAAACTATAATTATAATATTTCAAGGTAGACGGATTTCGGATGTCACCTTCAATATGAATCAGACCATAATTCGAAGTGGCTATCCACATACTATTATCACTATCGGCAATTATATCCCTTACATAAAACCAATTCAATTGAGCACCATCTACAAAACTCATATTTTCGAATAAAAAGCTATTTCCATCCGCCAACTGTACACCTAAACTTCCACGTGTACCTACCCAACAATTAGCATATTTGTCTTCATAAAGTGCAGAAACACAAGAAGAACCTAAGAATTTACAATTTTCCGGAGTCAGGTTTCTTACCCTTTGTCCTTTGTGGTAAGCAAATATTCCACCATCATACGTTCCAAACCAAATTTCTCCACTACCCTTTCTCTGGACGACAGAAAAAACTGTGGGAATAGTCATTCCGGTAAATTCCGGCATTTGTGAATGCGACTTCAATTTTCCTGTTGCGTATTCCAGACAAGCTAATCCATAGGTACCGATCCCCATCCAAATATTATTGTCAGAATCTGTAAACAAAGACCGTACGGAAGTGGTCGGAATATCATCATCGGCAAAATTCAAACTATGAAAGGTAAACATAGACTGATGTGTATCTGCATTCAGGACTCCTCCTCCAATAGAACCAAGCCACATCATACCGGAGTTATCACGTATAATGGAATTTATTTCATCACAAGAAATATAATGAGAAGAGCCGCGGGATTTATAATTAATAAAGTGTCCGGGAGTATCATTGCTCATAATACTCAACCCGCTACGTGTTCCTACCCACAAAGTATTGGTATTCAAGTCTTCAGATATATCATATACAATATCATCGGATAAACTAATATTGTCACCTAATTTATGCCGATAGTTCACGTAAGATACCCGCTGCAGGTCTTTCGGATTATTGAGTTTAAAAAGTCCGCAATTCCAACTACCTACCCATATATTTTTATTGGTATCTTCGTAAATAACATGAGCAGAATTACGTTCATTCAATTGAGGATAAGCATAAAACTTGCCGGTAGAAGGGACATACCTATATAATCCCGACGACCATGTACCAATCCATAAATCACCTTCCGAGTCTTCGAATAAAGATTTGATAGCAGTATAATCCAGGACTCCATCAGTCTGTTCCCGATGATAAACTACAAATGAATCTTTTTCGGCAATATATTTGCACAGCCCGGAATCCGTTCCCAGCCATACAGAATGATCCCGAGTAACCAGCAAACAAGATACGACATTATTAGGAATCTCAGGAGCCAGAATTTTTCTGATCTCCCCTGTTTTTTTATTAAGAATATTCAAGCCTTCCTGAGTGCCAATCCACAAGTTGTGTTTATAATCATCCACCAAACAAAGTATGTTGTTATTAGTCAGTAAACCGGGGGCGTAAAGATTTGATTTATATAACGTTGCCTCATAGCCATCATATTGATAAAACCCGTAACGGCTAGCCAACCAGATAAAGCCATCCTTATCCTGATAAACTTTCTGGATTTCATCTGTAGGCAAATTATTAAGAGCAGGCAGTTTCTTAAAATTCAAATGTGAAACAATATCACCTTCGAATGCGAAAAGTAAAGTTGAAAATAAGGCACAAAAAATAGAGGCATAAAACCTTCTATTGATACAAGAATATTGATTGTTTTCCATAATACAATAATTGTAATATTTGCAAAGATAAAAAAGTTTTATGTATATATAAGGAGAATTATCATTCTTTTTAATCGATTTTACACGCAAAAACGCCCTTTTCTGTAATTGAATGATATATAACCGTTATCGAAACATATTTGCTCCAAAGATTTGATTAAAAGAATTATCTTTGAACCCTGAAACAAATACCTCAAGTCATGAAACATTTATTTATCAGGTTTCTTTTATTTTACCTGTTTTTTATTGGAATAAGCCCAATAAACGCACAACACAGAAAGTCTGCTAATCCTATTTTATCCGGCTTTCATGCCGATCCGGAGATCTTATACTCCCGGCAGACCAAACGTTATTATATCTATCCTACCAGTGACGGTTTCCCCGGTTGGGGTGGAAGTTATTTTAAAGTCTTCTCTTCAAGGAATTTGAAGGAATGGAAAGAAGAAAGAGTCATTTTAGATATGAAAAAAGATGTCTCTTGGGCAAACGGAAATGCTTGGGCCCCCTGTATTGAAGAAAAGGAAATAGACGGGAAATATAAATACTTTTTTTATTACAGTGCAAATTCTGTCACTAATAAAGGCAAGCAAATAGGAGTAGCCACGGCAAACTCACCGACCGGTCCGTTCACCGATTCCGGAAAACCGATTATCACTTCCTCACCTGTCGGACAAGGGCAACAAATTGATGTGGATGTATTTACTGATCCCACATCAGGCAAAAGTTATCTCTACTGGGGGAACGGCTATATGGCAGGGGCCGAACTCAATAATGATATGCTGTCTGTCAAAGAAGAAACAATCACGGTGATGACTCCCAAAGGCGGAACTCTGCAAACGTATGCTTTCCGAGAAGCTCCCTATGTATTCTTCAGAAAAGGAGTTTATTATTTCCTATGGTCCGTTGATGACACGGGATCACCCAATTATCATGTAGCTTATGGGACCGGCAATTCTCCATTAGGCCCCATTCAGGTTGCCAAAGAGCCGATTATTCTCATACAATCTCCTAAAGATGAAATTTACGGTCCGGCACATTGTTCGGTGCTTCAAGTTCCTGACAAAAAGGACAGTTGGTTTATCGTATATCATCGTATTAATAAGGAATATCTGAAACATGGACCGGGTTGGCACCGTGAAGTCTGTATAGACCGGTTGGAATTTAATAAAGACGGGACAATCAAGCAAGTAATTCCCACACCCTAATCCCATTATCAAGTTTCATTAGAAAATGATAAATCAGGATCAGGTAAAGTCAGTTTCCTTATGGGAAACTCTAGTTTCAAAGGTTTGAAACTTTAGTTTCAGAGTCTTGAAACCAATCGTTTCACTAAGGGAAACACTTTGTTTCTCGGTGAGAAACAGAATCGTTTGCCTTAGCTACTTTTTCGCCTGTAGACTCTATCTAAATTGAAGGTGATAGGTGATAGATTAGGTGATAGGTTAGCGACAACCTATCACCATTCTGAATGTACGATGAACAAGCAGTTTCAGAAGGGCGGTGATAGGTTGAAAGAGGATTCTTGTTTTTTACATAGGAAGAGGATTGCGAATATACAGGGTCCGGCATTTATTATGTTTCTTCTATCCGATCAGAAAGCACAATTCCTCCTTGAGGATAAACTTCTAATTGCACCCTTCCCTTTTCTTTTACCTTCAAAGGTATAAGCTGAGGTTCCCCTCTCTTATCATCTTTATAAAGAGACACTGTTTTTCCGGCAAACATATCCAAATCAAGCTTCAATTTTAACGGTTCACTTCCGGCATTTACAGCTGCTACATACCAAGTATCTCCATGACGACGAGCTAAAACTATGTATTTTCCCGGATAACCTTCAATGAAACGTGTTTCATCCCAAGTGACAGGAACCTGTTTCATAAAATCCATGCAAACCGGAGAAACATCATTCAGATTATTCGGAGCAAGAGCAAAGTTCTGAACGGGGTTTTGGAATAGTATGGCTGTCGCCAACTGGAATATGTCAGTAGTACGACGAGTGGTGCCTCCGTCATTGTTACGATTCAGACGCTTGTTCAGGAAGCAGCCGCCAAACTCCATACAGCCTACTGCGTTGCGAATGAACGGATGCAGGCAAGTATTGAATGCTTCTTCATCACAGAAATGCTGGCTGAACACCATATTCTCGGAAGCCAACACAGCTTCGCTGCCTACATAATTGGGATACATACGTTCCCAGCCGCGAGGTAAGGTGCAACCATGGAAGATTACCATTAGCCCGTGGTCATCCGCATCGCTCAGGATCTCTTCATACAGGCGCATCGTCTCCTGTTTGTCGCCACCGAAAAAATCGACTTTGATTCCTTTTACACCCAGGCTTTGCAGCCATTTCATTTCACGTTTGCGGATGATTGCATTGTCCATGTGATTAATCGGGCCTTGTTCAATGTCATTCCAATAGCCGGAGGAACTGTACCACAAAAATAATTCCACTCCTTTGCCACGTGCGTAGTCAATCAGAGATTTCATACGTTCACGGCCGATATTAGTATCCCACCAGTTATCTATCAGTGCATATTCATATCCCATAGCGGCGGCAAAATCAATGTAACGCATCTGGTCGTCATAGTTGATACTGCCGTCCTGCCAAAGAATCCAACTCCATGTGCCACGCCCGAAACGGTAGTCATGCTTCGTCTCATAAAGAGGGTTTACGACATCCCAAGGAACAGTGGTTTCCACAATCGGTTTCAACGTTTCGCCGACGGTAATCGTACGCCAAGGGGTAGCACCGGGTAATGCAAATGCCGGAGCAACCGTTCCGTTGCCATTATTCTCTTCGGGCATCGGGAACGCCACTGTGTACAGATCGCCTTCACTGACATCGCTCAAACGGGAACCGCAATAGCGACTGTCTACTCCTGTTTCGCTCACCAGCACCCAACCGGCGTCACCGATACGGAACAGACAAGGGAAAGTATATCCATGACCGTACTGCGAACGTTCGCTCATCGGTGCATCCGCTTTATATTCTTCTTCATAACTCGGTTTTGTGCGCTTCCATCCGATCATCGCATCGCTCTGCGGACACAGGAAAGTTGTAGTCTGCCGTGGAAAACGGAAACCGGTCTGTTCATGATTGACGGTAACGCTGCCTTTCCCTCCCTGTCGCGGTAAGGTATAACGGAAAGCGACATCATTATTACTTACGCGGAAAACGATTCCTATCTTCTGTCCCTGCGCATTCTCCAAATTACAAGTCAGTTCATTCGCACGATAATGTACTTGGGAAGTCTTAATACGTGTCTGATGATAGACAGTGTCTATCACCTCTACGGAATGCCCCGACAACTTCAGGGCTTTCGTAAAGTCGCCTATATTCGTGCTGATTCCCAAAGGAGATTTTTCCAGCATTGCTTTCCCGTTGTAGGTAACGGAATAGCAGGGAGTTTCTTCGTCCTGCACAAATACAACTAATTGCAGTTTCTCATCCGGGCCTTTCACTACTACATCTTGTGCTGCAAGGCTATTCAGGCTGAGAGATATCGCCAATATGCTTACAATGTTTTTCATATATACTAATTCCAGCTTATTATCTTTAGAAAATTCACATCTACCCCCAGATACGTTCTTTTTCACTTCCAGCAACTTCTACTTCGTTTTCAGACGAATCACCGTAAATGAATAGGCGGGTAGTTGCTGCTTGAAGTTTGCTCCGACTTCGATAGTGTCGGTCACGGGAAGTGGAGTTGATTCCGGTGCACCTGCCAATACTGTCCTTACAGCAGAAGGTTGAACACTGCCTATGCCGGGTAATTGTATTTCTGTCTCCACACTGACAGGCAATAAGTTGACCAGTTTCACAATCACATCTCCGGTCTTGCTATCGCGGATAATGGAGGAACCGATACGAAGCTTCACCCGGTTGTCCTGATTATCAAGAAGTATCTGTGAGGGGATATAATGGCTACCTGCATTCTGCCCATATAACTTTTGAACGTAATATCCGGTAGTCGGTTTCACTTCACGGTTATTGAAGTAAATCAAGTCCGGGCTCCATTGGGTATGCTTTTCTTTTGCCAGCAAAGGAGCATAAGAAGTCATGTGTACTACGTCTCCATTACGTTCCAAGGCGGTCAGGTAAAGAGCTTCAGTCAATGCTGTTTCCATATTGGCTTTCCGCCCGGGAATATGAGTGGCATATTCGCCCAAATAAACTTTAGTCTTTTTTGAACGGTCGTATTTATCGTAGAAGTCCTGATTATGCAGAAACCACCCCGGAGACTGATAATAATGTTCGTCTACCATAGGAATGCCTAATTTATCCGCCAACTTCCAACCTTCGACGTAATCGGTACCTTCATTGAAAGGACCAACTGTACCTACAACGATTATTTCAGGGTATTTCTCCTTAATCGCATTGAAAATCATCGTAAAGCGTTCCTCGAAAATATCAGTGATAAGATCCTCATTACCGATACCTATATACTTCAGATTGAAAGGCTTCGGATGTCCGGATTCGGCACGTACCTTTCCCCATTTTGTCTTTCGGGCGTCACCATTCGCCCATTCTATCAAATCCAGAATATCCTGAATATAAGCAGGCATTTCACTCATCGGGATACCGCCTTGTTGTCCGCCTCTCAAATCACCGTGACAAGCAGAGTTCTGACAAGGCACACCGGCAGCAAGCACCGGAAGCGGTTCGGCACCTATATCCTCGCAAAACTGGAAATATTCATAATAACCCAGTCCCATGCTCTGATGATACCCCCAAAGGTTGCGGGCAGATTTACGGGCTTCCAACGGGCCAATCGTATTTTTCCATTGATAGATATTCTTCAAACCGTCTCCATGAGCTACACAACCACCGGGGAAACGGACAAAGCGAGGATGTATATCGGCTAGTGTCTGCGCCAAATCGGCACGCAGACCATTCTTTCTACCTTTGAATGTATTCTGTGGAAAAAGAGAAATCATATCCAATTCGACTTCTCCCACTGATTGCAGTTGAAGTTCCAGATGCGTATCGGCAGCTGTTTTTGCAGTCAATACAGTTTTATAAGTTTTCCATGAACGGGAAGAAACGGTTATCGATGCCTCTCCCTGCACTGTGCCATTGGAATCTATCAAACGTATCTGCAATTTGTTAGATTTATGTCCGGCCGGAATACGTCCAAACAAAGAGAAATCATACTTTTCGCCGGCTTGAAGGGCTATCCCATCAAACCCTGCATTTGTCAGTACAGCTCCCGGCTGTTGTATATTCAACACAGCGTAATGAGGATTATTCGGATGAACGGGATCGGAGGTATTTATTGTGAATGTGGCATTATCTCCCTCCAACTTCCAGGAATGCGTACTGTTCCAATTCTTATCTCCCTCACGGTCGGACGGATCATATTCAAAATCCCTGTTTTGAATCAGTTCTGCGTATAAGCCACCATCAGCAGAATAGTTAATATCTTCGAAGAATATTCCCAACAGCAAATTACTGATTTCTTTTGTTTCCTCCGGTTGTACCGTAATCGTCGCTTTTACAGGTTTCAGCCCGGCAAAACGCTCTTTATCTTGTACCGGACGTTCTGCGTGCAAAACATTCCGGTATTGGTTCCTTTCATAGTGTTTCGTCAATTTGTCCACCAGTGTCCAAGATACCCGATTAATATTTCCGGTCTGTTCCTGCCCGTCAATAGTTACCTTTACTCTTGTTCCCTCAAAATCAGAGGTTACTTGAGGATATTTCTGACTTTCCCAATAAACCAGGTCTTTCGATTTTGCCTGCCCGTATCCGTCATGTGTATTCAACTTCCATGTGCAGAGCCATCCGCCGTCAGGAAGTTGCTTCAAGAACGGATCGAGCATTTTCTTCTGCGATCCCCAACGGCTATAATCACAACGGAGGTATCCGGTTCCCTGTCCTACTGCGAACCAATGCTTCTGATCCATGCTCCAGGCAAAACGAAGTCCGCTGCGTCCGTCATCCCGGGAAGTTGCATACGAAAATAGAAAAACGGAATCCGGAGTGTTCGCCGCCTCTCCGATTGCAGCTAAAGTAACCTGTTGGAACGACAAAAACAAGACAATTACTAGCAGGAATAATTTTTTCATGGCATAAGTATCATTAAGATTATCAATCATAAAGACAAACTCTTCACTGTTATGAGAAGCACATATTGAGTGTAAAATCACCAATTATTATTCAAAGGCATATCAAGAAACAAGCGAACAAGAACAAATTGTACGCCTTTCCTGTTTTATGTATTATTTTCCAGTCTTAAGGCAGCAATTTGCTCCGGCTTATCATAGGCCGGTTGGTTTGCCGTAGACCTTATACAAACGTTTCAATTCTTTTTCAGTGATAGGTATCACAGTTCCGTGACGAGGGTGAAAGTCCATACTGACAGCATGATCTATGACTTTAAAATTTTCCAGGTCGGTACTTTCCGTAAACTGGTATTTGCCTTTCATATATACATCGTACATCAGGATATACTTGTCCGAACCTATTAGCGGAAAGATACTCGAACCTTCTACCGCTTCTTTCGTCTGCTGTTTGTATTCCCCTGATTCCGTCCATTGTCCGGAAGTCAGGGAGACGGTAGTCGCTTTCTTGATGCCGTTTCCATCTCCTTCTGTCTTATAAAACAGATGATACAGTCCATCTTTATAGATGATATCTCCGTCGATACATGACTTGCCATTTTTAGGAAGAAACAAGGGCTTCGGCTCACCTTCAAGGTCGGTAAAGTCTTTATTCGCATACGCATAATAAATGATATCTGCGCCATTGCCATGCTTCATTGACCAATATACCATATACTTTCCGGCTTCTTTGTCATAAACGGTCTGTGGAGCCCATACACGTTTCAGGTTTTCCTGGGCAGGATATTTCTTTTGAATATTGACAATATTGGAAGTCCAGTGCACCAGGTCCTTCGATTTCAACAGCACCATGGCACGGTTGGAATCCCAACCGTTTCCGGACACCATGTCGGTGACAACCATATAGAATGTTTTACCGTTCTCACAACGCAAGATATGAGGATCACGTACCCCACCCGTAGAACTAATCACACGGGAATCAAGTACAGGTTGGTTACCATTCAGGGCTTTATAATTATATCCGTCGAGGCTGACTGCCATGCGGATCGCTTCTTCGCTCATCCGGTTCCCGGTAAAGTAGACAAACAAGTAAGCGGATTGCTGGCAGTAACCGGTCAGCACTCCTATAAAAAGGAGTGCTAAAAGGGTAGTATATTTCTTCATATTCATTTAATATTCAGCACTTGGCTGGGAGTAATCAATACTTGAAATCGGCTGGTTTCACATAGACACGATATTCTTTAATCATACCCGGATAATTCTTTTCGGCACGGGGCAGATAACGGAAGCCTGTTACAGTCTCCACCTTACTCAAATCAATCACCAGTTGGTGAGGATACGCCACATTATCTACTGTCATCCAGAAAGTAGATTCCTGTAAATCGAAAATCTTATCGGCTGTACGGTTGCCGCTGCGTGTTTCCTCACTATCGGCATAACGAATCTTCCAATGTTCTCGGGATACCGGTTTACCGTCCGCACCCAGAACATCAAATTCTGCAATAGCAGCAATATTGTCATTTGCCTGTGGTGAAAGAGCTTCGAGACAAAAATAACGTCCTTTCACCGGAGTAGTAAAACGTACTTCCTGCCAGCCGTTGCCCGGAGTAAATGCACCTTCGTGTGCAACCTTCTCGCCTGTCAGTTTCAGTTTCTCTCCCTCTTTGCGATGAGTTTCCGGTGCTTTTTCACGAAGCACATCCAAGAGGGGTTTCTTCAGGCCTTTGATAGAAGCTTTGGCGGGACCTTTCAAGTCAAGAACAAGAATCTCATTCTCACCTTCTTTCAGCCAACATCCCGGCATAAAGAGAGTCTGCTGAGGACCAATCTCCCAGAAACGTCCCATAGCATGACCGTTCACCCATACCATACCTTTTCCCCAAGTACTCATATCAAGGAAAGTATCACCGACTTTGTCCAGTTTAAAGGTCGTTTTATAGTAAGCAGGCATAGCTGGTAATATTTTCGTATCCTGATAGTTCTTATTCTTAATAAAGGAATAATCCACAGGGAAGCTGTACACCGTCCAGTTTTTCAGTTCTTTTGACCGGTCGCCGGAAACAAGTTCCACCTTTTCCGTGATTCCCTTCCGGTCGTGAATGGACTTATCAAAGTTTACACGTCCCATAGCCTCTACCAGAATATCCAGTTGCGTCCCTTTCTTCAAAGCAGGCAACACCGTCGTGAACTCACCTTTACGACGATCCAAACGTGTCAACAGTTTACCGTCAGCATAGATTTGTGCCCAATCATGCACTTCGGTAATCTTCAGAGTCGTTCCGGATTTTACAGCTTCGGGCAATGTCGTCCGATACAGAATTGTTCCCCAACCTTGGTTAAATTGTTCCATAGGTTGAATATCCACCGTTTGTTTTGCTTCCGGCAGATTAGAGAAAAGAGGAGCTATTTTTGTAAAATGAAACTCAGGAATTTCAATGACCGGCAATGCGGCAGGTATTTCAGGCAACGCTTCACCGGCAGGAAGATATGTTTTCAATAAATCGCGAAGCAGGAAATACTTCTCTGTCGTCCAACCGGCTTCACTGATAGGAGCGTCATAATCATAGGAACTGCACATGGCAGAATAAGCAGGATTATTAGCACCTCCCCAATGTCCGAAAGTGGTTCCGCCGTGAGTCATATAAAGACTGAAAGAAATATTACGATCGAGCATATCCTTGATTCCCTGTACCATGTCTTTTGCAGGACGCGTCTCATGTTTTCGTCCCCAATGGTCGAACCAGCCACTCCAGAATTCACTGCACATCAACGGAGTTTCCGGACGAAGTTCTTTCAGTTTCTTGAATTGTTGGTCAATATTGGCACCGGTTCCAAAATTCACAGTCCAGAGCAAATCCTCCAATGCGTTATTTGTGAAGTTACTACTCCAGTCACACTGGAAAAGAGGCACATCCGTAAACCCTGATTCGCGTACCAAATCACGCACGGCAGCTACATAAGGCTTGTCGGTTGCATAAGAGCTGTATTCATTCTCTACCTGCACCATGATGATATTACCACCTTTATTTATTTGCAGTGGCGCCAATTGTTTGCCGACTTCTTTCATAAAGATGCCTACGCGCTCCATATAATAGGGATCGAGGGTACGAAGCGCCACATCTTTTTTCTTCAGCAGCCACCAGGGAAGACCTCCCATTTCCCATTCCGCACACACATAAGGACCGGGACGGACAATGACATACATCCCATGCTTTTGTGCCGCACGACAGAAAGCAGCAATATCGTTCTGACCGGAAAAGTCAAACTTACCTTCTTCCTGTTCATGGATATTCCAAAAGATATAGATACAAATGGTATTCATCCCCAATGCTTTGCACATCTCAATACGATGTTCCCAATAAGCTTGCGGGATACGGGTGTAATGAAGTTCGGCGGCCTTCACCACAAATGGTTCACCGTCCAGCAAAAAGGTATTCTTGCCGGCTTCAAATTTGCGGGCAGTAGTTTGTGCCTGTGCACTACTAAAGATAACGACTGTAAAAAGTACCAGTAAAGCAATCAATCTGTTTCTCATGGTTTATTCAAAATAGAATTTTAATAGTATACGACAAAGGTAGGCGATTCACCTAAATCCGAGGGCATAATTATCATTCAAAAAGGGTTAGAAATAAAGCAAAATAACTACAAACAGGGCCATTTTCATTTATTTTCCCACTACAAAAGCAATATCCAGCATAAGTCCGGCTATCAGTCATAACACCAAAATCAGTTTTCTTTCGTCAACATACTTTCCAGTTCTTCCGCATTCAGGCGAAGATAAAATTGCCCGCGATAGGCGACAGAGATAGCTCCCGTTTCTTCGGAAACAATAATGGCGTGTGCATCCGACTGCT
Organism: Bacteroides sp. 43_46; assembly: GCF_001915455.1. Taxonomy (NCBI): domain Bacteria; kingdom Pseudomonadati; phylum Bacteroidota; class Bacteroidia; order Bacteroidales; family Bacteroidaceae; genus Bacteroides; species Bacteroides sp. 43_46. The sequence continues at coordinate 124,718 of NZ_MNQN01000126.1, forward strand.
GTGAGATACCCATAGCGGCCCGATGACGCAAGCCAAGTTCTTTAGGTATATTCAAATCGTGAGAAACAGGAAGAATACATCCTGCCGCTTTGATACGTTTCTTGCTGATAACCATTGCCCCGTCATGTAACGGACTATTCTTGAAGAAGATGTTTTCAATTAAACGTTGGTTGATTGCCGCATCAATCATTTCACCTGTACGGACGATTTCGTCTAAAGGAACGTTATGCTCAATGACAATCAGTGCACCGACTTTTTGCTTTCCCATGCTCAGACAAGCCATTACCACAGGCATAATATCATCATGTTTCAATACTTCTTTCTTCGCCCCGTTAAAGAGACGGGCCAATGCACTGACATGCCGGTGAGAACCCAAAGTCAGCAAGAAACGGCGTATCTCGTCCTGAAACAGTACGATCAGCGCTATCACGCCCACATTCATCAAAGTATCGAAGATGGAACCCAGCAACTTCATCTCCAAAACCTGAGTCACCACCAACCAGATCAGTATAAAAACCAGAATACCGGTGAATACCTTGATAGAGCCGGAAGCCTTCATCAACTTGTATGTATAATACAGCAAGAAAGCCGCCAACAGAATATCAATAAAATCTTTTATGCCAAATTCAAAAAACATCGTTCTCTGATTTTAATTTTTCAACAATGCGAACCGCTTCCACTGCTTCGCGTACATCATGTACCCGAAGGATGTGAGCGCCTTTCATTAACGCAACGGTATCCAATATAGTTGTCCCGTTCAACGAATCCTGCGGAGTGCCCCCCAACAATTTATAAATCATAGATTTTCGTGAAACTCCTACCAACAAAGGTAATTCGAATATACGGAACTCTTCGAGATGTGCCATTAGTTCATAATTATGCTCCAACGTCTTCCCGAACCCGAATCCCGGGTCGAGTATGATATCCTTCACTCCCAAATCACGAAGCTGCTGAACTTTACGCGCGAAGTAAAGGAAAACGTCCTTTATCAGATTATCATAATGGGGTTCTTTCTGCATATTCTGCGGGGTGCCCTGCATATGCATCATGATATAGGGCACTCCCAGTCCGGCTACTGTCTGAAACATCCGGTCATCCATTTCACCGGCAGCAATATCGTTAATGATAGCAACGCCATACTCGTTTACGCATTGCGCTGCTACATCAGCCCGAAAAGTATCTACGGAAATAATAGCCTCCGGATGATTGCGGTTCAGAATCTCCAGACCGGTGCGTAACCGGTTCATTTCTTCTTCGGCAGAAATATGTTCTGCATTAGGACGCGAAGAATAAGCGCCTATATCGATAATAGCAGCGCCTTCATCAATGATTTGTCGGGCCCGGGCAGCAATATCTTCTTCGGTCTGCATCCGGCTACCGGCATAAAAAGAATCGGGAGTTACATTCAGAATACCCATTACCTGCGGAATGGAGAGATCAAGCAACTGCCCTTTTACATTTATATAAATAGGAGACGTAGATTTCATCATTGACAGTATTCCTTTTAGATTGCCCACAAATGTAGAGAAAAAAAGCAAGCAATCGTACTAAAAAGAAGAAATAAACGTATATTTGCAAACAACAGAAGAAACCGAAAACATCATACCATGAGCCAAACAGCCCTATCTTTCACCCGATTTCTTTTTTTATTTTTATTCTTTACCGCTTCTGTAAAAGCCCAGAAAGAAGCTAAAGACTTTAACGTTGACTCTACCCTTTATGCCTATTATCAACGTTGTCAGGAATGCTTATTGCAACCCGTTGTACTTAGCATGTCCGATACCTTGTATCGAATGGCAGAGGAACGGCATGATAAACGGATGCAGGCAGTAGCTATTTCCACCCAACTGGATTATCATTATTTTCAGGCAACAAATGAAGACAGCATTATCTATTATACCAATAAGGTGAAAGACTTCGCCAAAGCAACCCAACAACCCAAGTATTATTATTTCGCATGGTCGAACAGGCTTATTCTATATTATCTGAAAAACGGTAGAACCAATATTGCACTTTATGAAGCGCAAAAGATGCTGAAAGAAGCACAAGAGGAAGACGACAAAACCGGTCTGTCCCGCTGCTATAACATCATGTCGCAGATTTATACAGTCAAAAGACTGGATTCCATGGCTTTCGAATGGCAATTGAAAGAAATAGAACTGACGGAAAAATATGATCTGGAAAACTATAACATCTCGCAAACATACAGCCAGATAAGCAGTTATTACATCAATACCAACCAGCCGGAAAAGGCACTGGAAGCATTGAAAAAGGCGGATGCAACCGCATACTCCCCTACACAAAAAATATCCGTGCAACTGGAATACGTTAATTATTACAGCAAATTCGGAGATATGCAGGCAGCCGAGAAAATACTAAACGAATGTAAAACAGCATTTGATCAGGATAAAAGATTATGGTCGATAAAGAAAAGACTATATAATATAGAATACGTCTATTATCTGCAATCCAAGCAATACCCAAAGGCACTGGAAGCTGCCAAGAAACAGGAAGCGGAGGAATTAAACCTTAGCGAAAGTATACAGAACAGTGTCCATTACCTGACGAAAGGAAAAATATACAGCAATATGGGTAATATGAGCGAAGCAATCAAATACCTGCAAATGTATATCGAAGCAGAGGATTCTTTAAAGATAGCCAATGAACAAATGGCCAGCAGCGAATTTGCCACTCTGCTCGAAGTGGAGAAACTCAATGCCGAAAAAAAGGAATTAATGCTCCAGGCACAGGAAAAGGAGATACGCAATAAGACGACATTAATCATCTCATTAATTGTTTTGTTAGGTATCCTATTCATGTTCTTATACAGAGAGAATTTCCTGAAACGTAAGTTGAAAGTTTCGGAAAGCGAACTTAAAATCAGGAATGAAGAGCTCACTATATCCCGGGAGGAATTGCACAAAGCCAAAGATATAGCCGAAGCAAGCAGCCGGATGAAGACAACGTTTATTGAAAGTATGACACATGAGATTCGTACACCGCTTAATTCAATTGTAGGCTTCTCACAGATTTTAAATGATCATTATAGCAATAGTCCGGAAACTCAGGAATTCGTTAAAATCATAGAGAATAATAGTAATGACCTACTCCGGTTAGTTACCGACGTGCTTGCTCTGTCCGAACTCGACCAATATGACAAGCTACCTACGAATATCACCACAGACGTCAACGCCATCTGCGAACTTGCTTACGAAGTAGCTAAAAATAAGAGCCAGAAAGGAGTTGAAGTATTCTTCAAACCTGAAAGAGAAAGCCTGTTTATACTCAGCAATCAGGAACGTATCTCACAAGTATTGAATAATCTGATGCACAACGCTGCCAAATTCACCTCGCACGGAAGTATCTGTATAGCGTATTCCATATCGGAAGCTGAAAAGAAGATTGAAATCAGTGTCACCGATACAGGAATGGGGATACCCGCAGACAAACAAAATTGCGTATTCGAACGTTTCTATAAAGTAAATTCTTTCACACAAGGGACAGGACTAGGACTTTCTATATCCCGAAGTATTGCAGAAAAACTGGGAGGCAGCCTCCAGATAGATTCTTCTTATACAGACGGATGTCGGATCGTACTAACCTTACCTTTAGTATACGCCTAAGCAAAAAACCGTCCGAAGCCGTATCTAATCCGAAAGAATAGCCTATCTTTGCAACGTTTTAATAGATGTTCAGGTTATGAAACTTTCTGCTATTTACCAGATTTTTCTGGATTGTCAATCAGTAACCACTGATAGCCGGAATTGTCCGGACGGTTCATTGTTTATCGCTCTGAAAGGCGAGTCATTCAATGGCAATGCCTTTGCCGGAAAAGCGTTGGAAGACGGTTGCGCATTTGCTATTATTGACGAGGCCCAATATGCCATAGAGGGTGATCGACGATACATACTCGTAAACGACTGCCTGCAAACATTGCAACAGCTAGCCAACTATCATCGACGTCAACTCGGAACACGGGTTATCGGTATCACCGGAACCAATGGAAAAACAACAACCAAAGAATTAATCTCCGCCGTTCTTTCTCAAACGTATAACATTCTCTATACCCAAGGAAACCTGAACAACCATATCGGAGTGCCAACAACTCTACTCCGGCTGAAACCGGAACATGACCTTGCCGTCATCGAAATGGGTGCCAATCATCAGGGAGAAATCAAATTCCTTTGTGAAATAGCCGAACCGGATTATGGCATTATAACCAATGTCGGTAAAGCTCACTTGGAAGGATTCGGTTCTTTTGAAGGTGTAATCAAGACTAAAGGAGAGCTGTATGACTTCCTCCGCAAGAAAGGAAATTCTACAATCTTTATCCACCATGACAATCCCTATCTGATGAATATAGCCAAAGGATTGAATCTGATTTCTTATGGAAGCGGGGAAGATCTTTATGTCAACGGCTGCATCACAGGGAATTCACCTTATCTCGCTCTCGAATGGAAGGCAGAAAAGAATGGTGAAACCCACCGGATACGGACGCAGTTAATCGGAGAGTATAATTTCCCCAATGCCCTGGCTGCCATTACAATCGGACGGTTCTTCGGGGTGGAAGACCGGAAGATAGACGAAGCGTTGGCCGGATATACACCCCAGAATAATCGTTCACAGCTTAAAGAGACAGCAGACAATACCCTTATCATTGATGCATACAATGCCAATCCTACCAGTATGGCGGCTGCCCTGCAAAACTTTCGGAATATGACAGTTTCTCACAAAATGCTTATATTGGGGGACATGCGCGAACTGGGCACCGAAAGTCTGAACGAACATCAGAAGATTGTTGATTACATAAAAGAGAGCGACTTTGAAAAAGTATGGCTGGTCGGAGAGCAGTTTGCATCTGTCTGTCACTCTTTCAAGACGTATGCAAATGTACAAGAGGTCATAAAGGAACTTGAAACAAATAAGCCTAAAGGCTATACCATTCTCATCAAAGGTTCCAATGGGATCAAACTTAGCTCAACAGTAGAATATTTATAATCACTGTTTCATCATTCTTGGACGCACCACATAATAAGCAACCAGACTTGCGAGCAATGCTCCGGTAGAATTTGCTGCAAAATCCAGCCAGTCTCCTCCACGGTAACTGGTACAGTATTCTTGCAGCAATTCTACACACCCGCTGAACAGCACGGGGCAGAAGAACGCTCCTACCCAAGCATGCCACAACGGTGCCTCGTCCCGGCGATGTGCACGCAAAAATTCCAGCCACAACATACCTGACATACCGAAATACATACAAATATGAACCAGCTTGTCTAAGTTAGGAATCTCACTCAAATCCGTCTTGGGCGGTTTAAAAAATGAAAGATAAATCACAGTCAGGATTATAAAAAGTGAGATCGGATATTTCTTAATATAAGATAGCATATCTAAATAATATTACATATTTCGTGCAAATATAAGTATCATTTTCTATATTTGCACTCTTATAGGTACATTTTATAACGATTTGTAAGATAAAACAAGATTTATGACAAAAAATGATAGAGCGAACTTCGGTAGTAAGTTAGGCGTAATACTTGCTTCCGCCGGCTCGGCAGTAGGACTGGGTAATATCTGGCGGTTTCCCTATGAAACCGGAAATCACGGAGGTGCTGCATTTATATTAATCTATTTAGGGTGTATTCTCCTTTTAGGGCTTCCTATTATGATTGCAGAGTTTCTGATAGGACGCCATTCGCAAGCTAATACGGCAAGGGCTTACCAAAAATTAGCTCCCGGCACACATTGGCGCTGGGTGGGACGTATGGGAGTATTGGCAGGTTTCCTGATTCTCAGTTATTATGCCGTAGTTGCAGGGTGGACGCTGGAATATATTCTCGAAGCTGCCACTAATGGTTTCTCAGGAAAAACCTCCGGAGAATTCATCACCTCGTTCCAACAATTCTCCAGTAATCCCTGGCGACCAGTTATCTGGTTAATAGCCTTCCTGCTGATTACGCACTTCATCATCGTGAAAGGGGTAGAAAAAGGAATCGAGAAATCTTCCAAGATTATGATGCCTACCTTATTTATTATTATAGTTATATTGGTTGTTTGCTCGGTCACTCTACCGGGAGCCGGTGCGGGCATCGAGTTTCTACTGAAACCGGACTTTAGCAAGGTGGACGGAAATGTATTTTTGAGTGCTATGGGCCAAGCCTTCTTCTCTTTAAGCCTGGGAATGGGATGTCTTTGTACGTACGCCTCTTATTTCAGCAAAGAGACCAACCTGACAAAAACGGCTTTCAGTGTAGGAATCATTGATACTTTCGTTGCGATATTAGCCGGATTTATCATCTTCCCGGCCGCTTTCTCCGTAGGCATACAACCTGATTCGGGTCCAAGCCTCATCTTTATCACTCTGCCTAACGTATTCCAACAGGCATTCGGCGGAGTACCTATATTAGCATACATATTCTCTGTGATGTTTTATGCATTGCTGGCAATGGCTGCATTAACCTCCACGATTTCCCTGCATGAGGTAGTAACCGCCTATCTGCACGAGGAATTCAACTTATCCCGTGGAAAAGCAGCAAGACTCGTGACCGGAGGATGTATCTTTTTGGGAATATTCTGTTCACTATCCCTCGGAGTGACGAAAGGATTCACGATTTTCGGTTTGGGAATGTTCGACCTTTTCGACTTTGTTACGGCTAAAATCATGTTGCCGCTCGGCGGGCTCTGTATTTCTCTCTTTACCGGCTGGTATCTTGATAAGAAAATCGTCTGGTCGGAGATTACAAATAACGGTTCAATAAAAATTCCTGTATACAAACTAATCATCTTTATATTAAAATATATCGCACCAATCGCTATCTCACTGATATTTATCAATGAACTGGGACTAATCAAACTATAATGTGGAAAGACTTTTTTTATTTCACTAAAACCGAACGACAAGGCATTATCGTCCTTGTCGTTCTTATTATAGGGGTATTCTCAATTCCCCGGCTCGTGCAACTATTCTCCACTCCTCAAGAAGTTACTCCTGAAGAAGATGAGAAATTCAAGCTAGAATATGATGAATTCATTTCATCGATCAAAGAAATAAAACCTCAAAGGAAATTCGCAGAAGGGGACCCTCCGAAAAACTATTCCTATTCACCAAAAGAAGTCAGGCTCTCTATATTCGATCCGAACACTGCCGATTCCATTACTTTTATATCATTGGGATTGCCTCCGTGGATAGCTAAAAACATTCTGCGTTACCGCAAGAAACAGGGAAAGTTCCGTCATCCGGAAGATTTCCAAAAGATATACGGGTTGACAGACGAGCAATATCAGACTTTACATCCTTATATCCGTATTACCGAACAGTCCTCAACAAAAGATACCGTCCGACTATTAATGAAACAAAGGATGCCGCAGGATACCCTGCTTAAATATCAGCCCGGCACCGTCATCAACCTGAATGAAGCAGACACGACCGAACTTAAGAAAGTTCCAGGTATCGGAAGTGCCATTGCCCGTATGATTGTAAATTACCGGACACAGCTAGGGGGCTTTTATAAAATAGAGCAATTACAGGAGAAACATTTAAAAGCAGAGATGCTCCGGCCCTGGTTCTCTATCAACGCAACCCAAATCCGCCGTATTAACATAAATAAGGCAAGTATCGAACGGATGATGCATCATCCGTATATAAACTACTATCAAGCCAAAGTTATTGTGGAATACCGAAAAAAGAAAGGGATCTTGACAAACCTCAAGCAATTATCACTTTACGAGGAATTCAATACAGCAGATTTCGAACGGATTACTCCTTATATTTGTTATGAATAGTTCCTCGTTTGTCACAATAAATAAAAAAAAGATGCATTCCTATCACACCAGACAAGAATGCATCACACACAAACAAAACAAACACTCTACTATCATCTTCACAGACTTCCGTAGAGAAGCGACTATAAATATATAGCTAAAAGATAGAACACTTGCAAGGTTCTACCTTTTTGGTATGCATTTTTAGAAGTTGAGTTCTCTTATTAATCTTTTTTAATCATGCCGTCAACCATATGTATCGTTCGGTCGGTGATTTTCGAAAGTCCCTCGTCATGGGTAACAATCACAAAAGTCTGTCCCAAACGCTCCCTCAGGTCAAAGAACAGTTGATGTAAATCTTCTTTATTATGTGTATCCAAACTACCGGAAGGTTCATCCGCCAGTATTACAGCCGGATCATTGATTAAAGCACGCGCCACAGCAACGCGTTGTTTCTCTCCTCCCGACAACTCATTCGGTTTATGGGAAGCACGCTCTGCCAATCCCATAAAATCGAGTATTCTAATAGCATGTTCGTTTGCCTCTTTCGAAGATACTCCTGCGATAAACGCAGGAATCATCACATTCTCCAATGCGGTGAACTCCGGCAGCAATTGATGAAACTGAAAAACGAAACCTATATTCTTATTACGGAATGCAGAGAGTTCTTTTTCTTTCATCCGGCTCACTACAGTTCCGTCAATCTGCACATTACCTGCATCCGGTTCGTCCAACGTTCCCATGATCTGCAACAAGGTAGTCTTACCTGCCCCACTAGGACCTACAATACTGACAATCTCGCCTTTGTTAATTTCCAGATCAATACCTTTCAGGACTTGCAATGAACCGAAGCTTTTTGTTATTCCTTCTAATTTTATCATGATATTTATAATCGTTTAATGACATATTCCGCCAAATAGCAGCCGAACACAGCCGGCATATAACTCACTGTCCCGCAAGTTGATTTCTTATTCTGTTCATCATCAGTCAGCAATACAGCTTTCGGATCAGCCTGTTCGGTACTGAATACTACCGGAAGTTTACGTTTCATTCCCATTTTCTGCAAACGTTTCCGCACCGCCTTACTTAGTCCACAATGATAAGTATCCCAAAGATCTGCAAAACGGACCTGAGAGATATCGCTCTTTGCTCCCGCTCCCATACTGGACACAATCTTGATATGCCGTTTCATCGCCTCATAAATCAAGAAGCACTTCGGACTGATTGTATCAATTGCGTCTACTATAAAATCATACTTGCCTGCGTCCAATAGTTCCGGTATATTCTCATCTTTCAGATAAACAGGGAGTACCGTCAGTTCAATATCCGAATTGATATCTTTATACCGGGTAGCCAATACTTCCGCTTTCGGCATTCCCAACGTAGAGTGCATGGCAGGTAACTGGCGGTTCATATTCGTAGGCTGCACAGTGTCCGCATCTACAATAGTCATTTTGCCAACTCCCGTACGACAAAGCATTTCGGCAGCATAAGCGCCCACTCCGCCTAATCCCACAACCAATACGTGTGCCTTCCGGATGCGATTCATCTTTTCTTCTCCTAACAGGAGTTCCGTTCTTTGTTGCCAGTCGTTTTTTTCCATTAGCTTTTCTTTAACCATTTATAGAACCATTTACCCACTTTCTCATAATGTTGTGATTCATTATGACCGCGCGGATCAGAGAAAGACACAATTTCCTGCGGATCTCCGAATTGGTCGGGATACAGGATAATCAAACTATTGTTTGAGAAATATTTTCCTAGCTGCGCCGGAAGACGTTCGAAAGAGGTGTCATAAGAGATAGAACCGCGACGGGCTGAGATTACCACCAGCAAATGATCATAGTTCACTTGCCCTGTTAATAACAAAAGGTCTTCCCATTCTTCCAACAAGGAAAATTCAGTCGGAGTTCCTGCATATTTTTTCTTTACCAGTTGCTGAAGACGCATCAGCGTACGTTCATTGGAAAAGAAATGCACGCGACATCCCAGAATACTTCCCATACGGCAGAAATGTTCCACCCATTTTGAGAACCCGGTTTCATATTCCGCCTTTGGCGGCACGGCAATATTTATCCGGCGCAAGGTATTAACCGGCATCAGAAACTTAGCGATCATCACCTCGCGATGTGTACCTTTCAAAAGGCTTTCCGCCAAATTCCCGAAAAAGGTATCAACAATATTCGCTTTCCGATGCAGACCGATTACTACATCCGTAGCTTCATATTCTTTAATCGTGTGGATAATTCCCGAAGCGATGTTCAGGTCATAACGGCTGACCATATTTACAGGAACATCGGCAGCAGCGGCAATCATTGCCGCTTTTTCCAAATTTCGCTTTCCTTGCAGTTCTTTCTTCTCCGAACTGTTACTATCATTAATAACGTTTAATGCGATTAAACCATTCTTCTGTTTGGCGTCTTTTATCACTAAAGCCAGATTTATCAAATCCTCAATTGTATCCGGGTTAGCCACGGGAATCAATATCTGTTCGGTACTTTTCTTTGCACCTTGTTCCTCTGATTGCAATTCCTCATTCATAGCGAAACGGCGGGCGGAACGTTCTGTTACCAAAGAACTGATTACACAAGTAAAAAGAATCATCACCACCGTACCGTTCAACACATCATCATTCAGCAAACGCTCCCCATTCTCCATAATAATTTCGTGACCGATCAATACCGCTGCAAGCGTAGCTGCTGCCTGAGCATTACTAAGTCCGAATATCATACTCCGTTCATTCGGTTGCATACGGTAAATCTTCTGCGTGATCCATGCAGCCAGCCATTTACTAAAAGTAGCTACCACTGTCATAACGACAGCAACTTTCAATGCCTCGCCTCCGGTAAACAGGCTTCGTACATCAATAATCATTCCTACACCAATCAGGAAGTAAGGAATAAACAGTGCATTTCCTACAAATTCCAACCGATTCATCAAGGGAGATACATGAGGAATCAGACGGTTCAAGACCAATCCGGCAAGGAAAGCTCCCAAAATGCCTTCCATTCCTACAAACTCCATTAATCCACCACCGAGAAAGACCATCGCCAGCACGAATACAAATTGCATCACGCTATCATCGTACTTCCGGAAAAACCAACGGCCGATACGAGGAAAGAAGAAAACAATCAGAAATCCGAGAAAAGCAACTTTTGCCACAAGAAATCCCCAGAACCAACCGTCAACAGTTCCTTTGAACATACCGCCTATGACGGCAAGGATTATCAAAGCAAGAGTAACGGTAACAGCCGTACCACCAATCGTAATATTGACACTGCGCAAACGCGACAATCCATAACGACTGATAATAGGATAAGCTATCAACGTATGAGAAGCATACATACTAGCCAGTAACACAGCGGTAAGGAAACCATAACCCAACACACTCATACTACTCCAGATACCCAATCCCATTGGAATAAGAAAAGTGAGCCAACCGAACACAATGCTTTTCGTCCGGTTCTTCTTGAAGTCTTCCATGTCCATTTCGAGTCCGGCAAGGAACATGATATAATATAGTCCTACTTTACCGAAGAGTTCGAAGCTGCTGTCACGATCGAGCACGTGAAAACCATGTTCACCTATCAGTACTCCCGCCAGAATCATGCCAATAATATGAGGTATATGAAGGCGTCCCAAAATCATCGGAGCAAAAAGAATGATAATCAATACCAAAAAGAATACCCAGGTCGGATCGGTTATCGGTAAAGTCAAATTAAAATCAAACAAGTTCATAGGCTGTGGCTTTAGGAATTCAATGCAAAGGAACAAAAAAGTTCGCATACCACCAATAAGTTACAAGGTTTGAGTCGTGAGTTTTAGGTTATTTCAATACAGGTTCTATCAGTTACTGCTAAAAACTCATAGTCTTATAACTTTTTTCTCACCCGAAATACTGATTATATGGCAAAATGTTATAATTTTGCAGCCAAATATCTTCTATTCGACAGTGTAAGAAGATAAATACAATATTCACAATTTAACAAAAGAAAAAGATGAAAGTAGCTATTGTTGGCGTAAGCGGAGCCGTGGGACAGGAATTCCTGCGCGTGCTCGATGAGAGAAACTTCCCGTTGTCTAAACGTAGTGCCGGAACAATTTATACTTTCCGCGGTAAACAGATCGAGGTGAAACTCTTACAACACAACGATGACTTTAAAGGGGTAGACATTGCTTTCACTTCTGCCGGAGCAGGAACATCCAAGGAATTCGAAAAAACAATCACCAAGTATGGTGCTGTGATGATCGATAACTCCAGTGCATTCCGTATGGATGCCGATGTACCTTTGGTAGTGCCTGAAGTAAATGCCGAAGACGCATTGGAACGTCCTCGCGGCGTCATCGCCAACCCGAACTGTACGACTATCCAAATGGTAGTTGCACTAAAAGCCATCGAACAGCTTTCTCATATAAAAACCGTGCACGTGTCTACCTATCAGGCAGCAAGTGGTGCGGGTGCTGCTGCCATGGACGAATTGTATGAACAATATCGCCAAGTATTGGCTAACGAACCTGTTACCGTGGAAAAGTTCGCGTATCAGTTGGCATTCAACCTGATTCCTCAGATTGACGTCTTCACCGAAAATGGTTACACCAAAGAAGAAATGAAGATGTTCAACGAAACACGCAAAATCATGCACTCCGATATCAAAGTCAGTGCTACTTGCGTACGTGTTCCTGCATTACGTGCTCACTCTGAAAGCATTTGGGTAGAAACAGAACGTCCGATTTCCGTAGAAGAAGCCCGCGAAGCATTCGCCAAGGGCGAAGGATTGGTTCTTCAGGACAATCCGGCAGAAAAGGAATATCCGATGCCGTTGTTCCTTGCAGGTAAAGATCCGGTTTACGTAGGACGTATCCGTAAAGACCTGACGAACGAAAACGGACTGACTTTCTGGATTGTAGGTGACCAGATCAAGAAAGGTGCGGCATTGAACGCAGTACAGATAGCTGAGTATCTGATTAAAGTAAAAAACGTATAAGAAGGCATAAAGCCTAAGGATATCCAAATGATCGACTTAGGGATATTCCTAAAATAAGAAAATGCAAGGCAACTAATTCGCTATGAATTAGTTGCCTTTTTACATCTTTAAGCATTCCCTCGAAAATACAGTTGACGACGAAAACGGGAGTAACTTACTGTTTTTCTTATTATTACACACCATTTTTTAATATTAGTATTCTATTTCACAGTATGAGCCCACACAAAAGGAATATAATTGAACCTTTTTCCTTTTTCCGTTATATTAAAGACTATTTCCTTTTTCAACTTTATTTCCATTTCTTGATAAACAGAAACCGGTACTGTTGCAAGCATACTAACAGCCGGAAAACGATATTCTACATCACGTATTATTCCTGTGTTAGTATCAACACGCAGTATTATTATAAATTTGCAACCTTGTACCCGCGTTCTCTCCTCTTCAGAAAAAGATTCATTCAAAATAGACAAACATTTTCCCCATAACTGACTATCATCTACAAAGTTTGCCTCTTTTCTTTCAGCATCAGTAATTTCTGCGCCCGTTTCTTTATTGACAGCTTCAACTTCTGTAAACTTATTACTTTTACTATATAGCCTTACAGACTTGGATTCTTGTGTTACATCACAAACATAACGCTGAGCATAAAACACCTGAGTAGTATCATAATAAAATGTTTGTGCATACATATCAACTAGCACAAATAACAAACTAACTAGGACTATTACTTTTTTTCTCATATCAACAATTTTTAGCTATTTCTCTTAAATTTTCAAAATCAAATTCCACACCACGACTATTGTCATATGGATAATCTTTATAGGCATCAGTTTTTCTAAAAACATTTACAATATTATTTTCAATAAGACCATTCACATATTCCGGTGACATATCAGGTAGTAATCTCCTTTTATTGTTAATATATGTACTTAACATCTGTATCGCTATGCCTCGATTGTCTGCATGCTCAGCCGCAAACGACCATCCTGGAGCATCATCCTCACTCTTTAATAAATAACAGTATTGCGCAAAATGTGCCTCAATTTCATGATTCATTTTCGCATTACAGAATGAAGTGATGTTCTTCTCCTTTCGATACTGGTACGCATGAAACAATTTATGAAAAAGTTCGTTGCTCTCCAACTTTGAATTTATTCTAAGAAGATTGTTTTGTGGATAATATGCCGTATCTATCTAAAAATGTATATCAAAAGTAGTAAATAATAATATTAAAGACAAGATATATATAGTTTTTCTCGAAATCAATTAAGCAAATAAATTAACGTAACCATTGCATTCCTGCTTCTCTGGCAGTTGCCGTGGTGCTACACAATTTCTTTGTCGTAAAGCTGGAGAAGATTTCCTTTACGCTATGCAGTTCCGTGATCGGTGATTTCGTCATGATGGGGCAAGAGGAAGAGAAAGGAACCGTACGCTGTGACCTCACCGGAAATATTTATTCGGAAACAGTATTCGCCAGTATCCTGTCCATGTTTTATTTCCGCCGGTTGATGTCCGACGAGCGTTTTCCAGACACTCTCAACGGAGTAACCGTTACTCCCAAAATAGTACAGACGGAGAACTTCAACTTCCGAAGTGCCCCTACCGATATAAACACCCCTTCTATCAGGCTGTACCCTCTGTTGGAGTCCATGTCCGGACGCGTAGACTTGAAAATGCCCGGCATAACATTCACTTCCTATACGGATAAATATGTAATGCCCCGCTTCGAACAGTCTTTTAATGTTACCTATAAATAAAATGAATCAGAGATTACCGGAAGCCTATAAAACAGAATGGCTCCCGGCAGTCCTTGATTATTATTTCTAAATTCCACTTAAAACAATAGACGATTTTTTTTCTTTATTCAACAGAAAGCCATACCTTTGTCCCCGTAATCATAAGATAAGCCGCAATTGTCTCTGCGTTATTCACAAACAAATACGGTTAAATAAAATGACTTTATACAAAACCGTATGAGAATTTGTAAGACTTTCACGTTTCTAAGTATCTTTATTGTCTTATTCTATAATTGTTCGCTTCCCGCCGACGATGAAGATGAGAGAAATCCAGAAGAAGATAATACTACATCCGAACTGCCCTGGGAAGGAGAAACAGATAAATTCACAATCAACTCTAAAGAAGGACTGCGCCTGAACGATCCGCAAGAAAATGCAGGAACCGCTTATGTCACTATACCTTCCAACTCCGTAAAGAATACCCGTTGGGAGTTCGGAGTCCGCCTTACATTCAATCCTTCCGCCAACAATTATGCTCGATTTTACCTGACTTCTTCTTCAAATGTACTCTCCGGCAACGTAAACGGTTACTATATCCAAATAGGAGGAGCCAAAGACAACGTTGCCCTTTACCGGCAGAACGGAGAACAACCCAAGCTGTTGGCTTCGGGAAGGGAAGTGATGAAAGGAAACAACTCACCCAAGTTATACATAAAAGTGGAATGTGATAACAATGGTTACTGGACTTTCTGGACACGACTGGAATCAGAAAATGAATACACCAAAGAAAAGCAAGTAAAAGACAACAGCATCCTGACTTCTCTTTATTGTGGAATATACTGTATTTATACCAAGACACGTTGTAAAGGTTTCACATTCCACCATATACAATTGTCCAATGATGTGGAGACTACTACCAAACCTACTGAAACACCTGATGAGCCAGATAAACCTGATGTTCCCGAAGATCCGGTTCTGCCTGATTATCCGGAAGAAGTCAAGAATATATTATCATTCAACGAAATCATGTATGACAATGCAACAGACGGTGCGGAATACATAGAGTTTTATAATCCGGGTAACAACGATATTTCTATTCCGGCATTAAAACTTCTAAGATATATCGACACAGATAACGGCTCAACAGAAACCAAGACAACGGTAGTCTTGAAACACCCGGACAACAATCAAAACATCTGCATTTCTTCCCACGGATATATATGCCTGACCAAATCTGCCGCCGCACTTAGAAAAAAGCATAAAGTAAACGGAGAAACCATTATAGAGATTCCCAACTTCCCGAAGTTGACTAATGAAGACAGCCACCTGGCTATAATGACTAACGAAGAAAATCCCCGAATGATCGACAAGTGCAGCTATCTTGAGTCAATGCATAGTTCCGGTAACAAAAGGAACCAAGGTATCTCTCTCGAAAAGAAATCACCGGACTTAGTATCTTCAAAGCAAGCTAACTGGCATTCTTCCAAAGACCCGACAGGAGGAACACCCGGAATAAAGAATACACAAGAATAATCAGGGTTTCTATGATAAATGTCTATATTCAATCCTCCAAACAGAGTCTAAATAAAGAGCGAAATGAGAAACCTCAATTTTTACAATCCAAAAATATTACCACAATTACAAACTAATCCCTATCTTTGCAGCAAAGCCAATAAATGTAAAGTATAAAACAACATCTAATCACATATATATCATGAAAAAGCAACACTTGATAATTATTCTTTTATTCAGTTTTCTATTAGCCGTTCCGGCTGTACAAGCACAAAAGAAAGTTCTACCTGCAGAACTGGAAGTTGAACTCAAATATGGCGCCGACCGTCTCGGTAAAAGACAGGACCCTGCTATGCAGAAGTTTCGCGAAAACCGTTTGGGTGCATTCATTCACTGGGGGTTATATGCCATTCCCGGCGGTGAATGGAACAATAAAACATACCACGGCGCTGCCGAATGGTTGAAAGCGTGGGCCAAAGTTCCGACTACGGACTGGCTGAAACTTATGAAACAATGGAATCCCCAACAGTTTGATGCCAAGAAATGGGCTAAAATGGCCAAAGAAATGGGAGTAAAATATGTAAAGATAACCACCAAACACCATGAAGGCTTTTGCCTGTGGCCCAGCAAATATACAGAGTATACGGTAGCTAATACCCCTTACAAGAAAGATATCTTGGGAGAATTGGTAAAGGCTTATAATGCAGTCGGTATCGACGTACATTTCTATTTCTCCGTGTTGGACTGGAGTCATCCGGACTGGCGAAGCAGTATCAAGACCCAGGAAGATAGCATCGCTTTCCAAAGATTCCTGACATTTACCGACAATCAGTTGAAAGAACTGGCAACCCGCTACCCTACTGTCAAGGATTTCTGGTTTGACGGAACATGGGACGCAAGTATCAAGCAAAACGGTTGGTGGACTGCACACGTGGAACGTATGCTGAAAGAAATGCTTCCCGGTGTAACTATCAACAGCCGATTGCGGGCCGATGATTACGGGAAACGCCATTTCGACAGCAACGGACATCTCATGGGGGACTATGAATCGGCTTACGAGCGCCGCCTGCCTGATCCCGTAAAAGACTTACACGTAACAAAATGGGATTGGGAAGCCTGTATGACTATTCCCGAAAACCAATGGGGATACCACAAAGACTGGTCACTGAGCTATGTGAAAAATCCGACTGAGGTATTGGCACGTATTGTACACGCCGTATCTATGGGTGGAAATATGGTAGTCAACTTCGGCCCTCAGCCCGACGGAGACTTCCGCCCGGAAGAGAAAAAGATAGCCGATTTCATCGGTAAATGGATGAAGAAAAACAGCGAATGTATCTATGGTTGCGATTATGCCGGCTGGGAGAAACAAGATTGGGGATATTATACCCGCAAAAGCAATCAAGTCTATATGGTCGTATTCAACCCTCCCTATTCCGGACAGCTCACAGTTAAAACTCCCAAAGGGATAACTATCACCACCGCAAAGACATTGACGGGTGAACAAACCCAGGTAACAGAAACCACTCGCAATGAATATAATGTCAGCCTGCCTAAAAATATGCCGCAGGAGCCGTTTGTTATTAAGTTGGAAGTAAAAGATGCACAAAAAACGCAGGATAAGTACCGGGAAGCGCTTACATAAGTGCGAAACGAATCGAATCCTTTAAACAGTAGATATGAGTCCAATCGTTTTGTCCGTTACTATCGTGGCATACTTCGCAATCCTGTTCACAATCTCTTATATAGCAGGACACAAGGCCGATAATGAAGGTTTCTTCGTAGGAAACCATAAATCGGCATGGTATATCGTCGCTTTTGCCATGATCGGCTCCACCATCTCCGGAGTTACTTTCGTTTCTGTTCCGGGCATGGTGCAAGCCAGCAGTTTTTCCTATCTACAAATGGTATTGGGATTCATCGTCGGGCAAATTATCATAGCGTTTGTGCTCGTCCCGCTTTTCTACCGCATGAATTTGGTATCCATTTACGAATATTTGGAGAACAGGTTCGGCTCCTCGTCTTATAAGACAGGCGCATGGTTTTTCTTTATCTCAAAGATGTTGGGGGCAGCCGTACGGCTATTCCTCGTTTGTCTGACACTGCAACTGCTCATTTTCGAGCCCTTTCACCTCCCTTTCCTGCTGAACGTCATTCTCACCGTATTTATTGTGTGGCTCTATACATTCCGGGGAGGTGTGAAATCACTGATATGGACAGATGTACTCAAAACATTCTGTCTCGTTGTTTCTGTTGTCCTGTGCATTTATTATATAGCTTCGAGCCTGCACCTGAATTTTAACAGCTTAGTCACTACCCTATCGGACAGTGATTTCTCCAAGACATTCTTTTTCGATGATGTGAATGACAAGCGATATTTCTTCAAACAATTTCTGGCGGGTGTATTTACCGTCATTGCCATGAACGGACTCGACCAGGACATGATGCAACGTAATCTTAGTTGCAAGAACTTCCGGGATTCTCAAAAGAACATGATTACAAGCGGCATCTCACAATTCTTCGTGATTCTGCTTTTCCTGATGTTAGGGGTATTACTCTATACATTCACAGCGCAACAAGGCATTAAGAATCCGGATAAGAGTGATGAGATATTCCCTATGATTGCCACGGGAAACTACTTTCCGGGTATAGTCGGTATCCTATTCATCATCGGATTAATAGCTTCCGCCTACTCGGCTGCCGGCTCGGCATTAACCGCACTGACCACCTCTTTCACTGTCGATATTCTGAATGCACAGAAAAAAGGGGAGGCCGCTCTCAGCAAGATACGCAAGCACGTACATATCGGCATGGCAATCGTTATGGGAATCATTATTTTCGTTTTCAACCTGCTGAATAATACCAGCGTCATTGATGCGATTTATACATTAGCCAGTTACACGTATGGTCCTATTCTCGGATTGTTCGCCTTCGGTATCTTCACCAAGAAACAAATTTACGATAAATATATCCCGCCGATAGCTATCGCTTCCCCTGTCCTCTGCTATATCCTGCAAAGAAATTCGGAAGCATGGTTCAACGGTTATCAAATCAGTTACGAACTGCTATTATTTAACGCTGCATTTACTTTCACCGGGCTTTGCTTCCTTATTCGAAAGAAATCAACCATAAACAATACGACAGCTCTTTAATACCAATTAGCAAAATGAAAAAAAGAATCAATTGCTTTATACCTTTCGGCACTTCGGAAGATACAATGCAAACAGTGAAAGAATTACAAGCGTCAGAGCTAGTAGATAAAATCTATTTATTAGGTTCTGCTCCCGGTAAGAAATGTCTCCCGGATTGTAAATGGCTCCCTATCGATGGGCTTTACTCCACAAGTACGATGAAAACAATCGCAGCTCATGCAAGTACAGACTACATTCTGTTGTACACCAAACAAACTCCATTAAAGTTGGGATTATATGCATTGGAACGCATGGTGCAAGTTATGGAGAACAACAAGAAAAATGGAATAGTATATGCCGACCGCTATCAACAGATTCATGAAGAACTAAAACAAGCACCCGTCATTGATTACCAATTGGGAAGTGTTCGAGATGATTTCGACTTCGGTTCCATACTTTTATTCAGCACTTCCGCATTCACTTACACAGCGGATAAACTGTACAAAAGATATCAATATGCAGGACTATATAATATGCGCTTGTTCATAGCTGTCAACTATTCCATTATACACATTAACGAATATTTATATACCGAAGTTGAAACTGATACCAGAAAAAGCGGAGAGAAACAATTCGACTATGTAGATCCCCAAAATCGGGAAGTACAGCTCGAAATGGAAGCTGCTTGCACAGAATATCTGAAATGCATTGATGCCTACTTAATGCCTTCTTCTTCACGGACAGTCAATCTTTGCAACGAGACCTTTGAATTTGAAGTATCCGTAATCATCCCTGTCCGCAATCGTATTCATACTATTCGTGATGCAGTCAGCTCTGCTTTAAACCAACAGACTACCTTTCCTTTCAACGTTATCGTTATCGACAATCATTCGACCGACGGAACTACCGAAGCGCTTCAGGAACTAAGCGCAGACAAAAGATTGATTCATTTCATTCCCCAAGAGAATGATTTAGGTATAGGCGGCTGCTGGAACAAGGGTGTACATCACGAGAAATGCGGAAAGTTCGCCATACAGTTAGATAGCGACGACTTATATAAAGACGAACATACAATCCAGAAAATCGTGGATACTTTTTATAAGGAAAGCTGCGCAATGGTGATAGGAACGTATCTAATGACCGACTTCCACTTGAACGAAATAGCCCCCGGCATCATTGACCATAAAGAATGGACATTGGAGAACGGAAAAAACAATGCTTTACGCATCAATGGTTTGGGCGCTCCACGTGCTTTCTATACCCCTATCATTCGTAACATCAAATTTCCAAACACCAGCTACGGTGAAGATTATGCCATAGGATTAAACATTTCACGCGATTATAAGATCGGACGTATCTATGATATAATATACCTTTGCCGACGTTGGGAAGGTAATTCAGATGCCGCATTAAGTATTGAAAAAGTCAATCAGAACAACTTTTATAAAGACAGAATCCGCACTTGGGAAATACAAAGCAGAATTCAGATGCATACGATTGATGAAGATTTTCAGGAGCTTGTAGAAGAAATGATAGAAGATCAGAAAGAAAACTGGGAACTCGCGAAAAAGAATTATGAGGCACTGGAAGAAAATCTGGAAAAAGCAAAAGAACTGGAAGTCGAAGAAGATGATATTGAAATGGTGTTCCGAATTTTCCCCAACCCTCAACGCGCCCTCTCCACTATGGCAAAAACGGATACCCGCTCCATTCAGGAAAGACCATGTTTCTTATGCGAAAAGAATCGCCCTGCAGAACAAACCAGTTTGCCGTTCGGACATTATGAGATATGCCTCAACCCTTATCCCATTTTTCAGCGGCACTTGACAATCATCGACAAGGAACATACCTCACAAAGCATTAAAGGACGTTTTGAAGATATGCTTCACTTAGCCGAAAATATGATAGACTTCTATATACTCTATAACGGCCCGGAGTGCGGTGCTTCTGCTCCTGACCACATGCACTTCCAAGCAGCAGGAAAAGAGGAAAGTTTATCTACTCCCTTTTTCAAGGATTTTCTGAACGATATAATAGAACAAACAGACTTCGACGATGTCCCGGCTATCGTAAATAGCTATGCAAACAATACTTTTATAACCAGCATTGGTCTAGCATCAATTCTCAGGTCTGAATTAATAGAGAAATTCGAGAATATCTACAACATCCTCTCTACCTTTTACGGTAAAGAACCTTTAATCAATATAATAGCTTGGTATGCAATTGACAGTACAAAGCATGGCGAAGATGATGAAGTGGTAGCTTGGAATTGCGTCATTTTCCTACGTTCCAAACATCGTCCCGACTGTTACTATAACCAAGGGGAAAAAGGATTGTTAATAAGTCCTGCTGTTGCAGAAATGGGTGGTGTTTTCCCTATTATCAGAGAGGAGGATATGGATAAATTAAACACAAAAGAGATTATTGATATTTACAAGGAAATTAGTTTGTCACCGGAGCAGTTTGAAACCCTATGTGACGAATTATTCAGAAAAGACGAAGTGTAAAACTTTATGCAGGAGCCTGTCATTACAGTCGGTATTCTTTCCGGGAAAGAGATTGGATTCTCTTTCCCGAAAGAATTTATATCTTCTGACGGAATAGCAATCTGCGGAATACAACAGGCTGTCTATCGGAAAGGAAAAATCTGTTGGCAGGAGAAAGAATATGACGAACTCTCCTTCACTCCCCAACAAGATACTTCTTCTTTCTTTGAACTGCAAGACGTAACCATAGGCATCAACTTCCATTGGGAACGTAAAGAAGTTCAAAGATTCAAAGGTGAACTGAAGATTATTGTTGAAGATGACAGACTGACTGCTATCAATATAATTCCTATTGAAGATTATCTCACCAGCGTGATTTCATCAGAGATGAGTGCAACAGCTTCTTTGGAGCTATTAAAAGCACATGCCGTTATTTCCCGAAGCTGGCTGCTTAATAAGTTGAAAGTTGCAAATGGGAAATTGAAAGTTATTATGCACCCAGACAACACAGCCAACTTTGAACTTTCAACTCTCCCCTCTCAACTTATTAAATGGTACGACCATGAAGCCCACAAAAACTTTGATGTATGTGCCGATGACCATTGCCAGCGTTATCAAGGCATTACACGCGCCTCAACTCCACAGGCAATTGAAGCTGTTTTTGCTACACGGGGTGAAGTACTTATGTATGAAGGAGAGATTTGTGACGCTCGTTTCTCTAAATGTTGCGGTGGCGCTTTCGAAGAATTCCAGAACTGCTGGGAGAATGTAAAGCATCCCTATCTTATCGGGCAACGGGATAGTAAAACAGAAACGCGACTTCCCGACCTGACAAAAGAAGCGGAAGCCGATAAATGGATACGTACTTCTCCTGCGGCCTTTTGCAACACCCATAACAAACAAGTGTTGAGTCAGGTATTGAATAATTATGACCAGGACACAACAGACTTTTACCGTTGGAGAGTCTGCTACTCCCAACAAGAACTCTCGGAACTGATTCATAAACGTTCAGGAATCGAGTTCGGAAAAATCATTGATTTGATTCCGGTCGAACGGGGAACTTCAGGACGGCTGGTCCGATTGAAAATAGTAGGAACGTTACGCACTCTCACCATCGGCAAAGAGTTGGAGATCCGTCGTACCCTATCATCTTCCCACTTATATAGCTCCGCTTTCGTTGTGGACAAAGAATACAAAGAAGATGAAAAAGAAATCCCTTCCCGGTTTATCCTCACGGGATCCGGCTGGGGACATGGCGTGGGACTTTGCCAGATCGGTGCCGCCGTAATGGGGGAACAAGGCTATAAATACAAAGAAATACTATCCCACTACTACCCCGGTAGTGCGATTGAGCAACAATATAAATAGAACCCAATGAATACCATGACAACGCCAACCCTGAAAAGAGATCCTTGGAGCTGGATTCCAACCCTCTACTTTGCAGAAGGACTTCCCTATGTAGCAGTAATGACAATCGCTGTCATCATGTATAAACGTCTGGGGTTATCGAATACAGAAATAGCTCTTTACACCTCCTGGCTTTACCTGCCGTGGACTATCAAGCCCTTATGGAGCCCGTTCGTTGATCTGATTAAAACGAAACGAGCCTGGATTATTGCCATGCAAGGATTTATCTCAGCCGGATTTGCCGGTATTGCCTTTTTCATCCCGACAACACACTACGTACAATTCACCCTGGCTTTTTTCTGGCTGCTGGCATTCAGTTCCGCCACTCATGACATTGCAGCAGACGGTTTTTATATGCTCGGACTCAATAACAAGGAACAATCCTTCTTTGTAGGTCTTCGGAATACGTTCTACCGGTTTGCCAGTATTTTCGGTCAAGGAGTTCTTGTGATGTTGGCGGGTTGGCTGGAAACATTACAAAATAATGTACCTCTGGCATGGAGCATTACTTTCTATCTTATGGCAGGACTATTTTTGGCACTCACTATCTATCATCGTTTCATGCTCCCTTATCCCGATTCCGACGTCAAACGGGAAGGCCTGACACCCAGCAAACTGCTAGAAGACTTCTTTAAAACCTTTGTCTCTTTTTTCCAGAAGAAACATATAGGTCTTATGTTCTTTTTCCTGCTCACCTACCGACTGGGCGAATCTCAATTAGCCAAAATCGCCTCACCTTTCCTTCTGGATAGTATCGAAAAAGGAGGATTGGCTCTATCTACAACAACAGTCGGAATGATTTATGGTACCATAGGCGTTGCAGCTCTCTTATTCGGTGGAATCATCAGCGGTTTGCTCGTTTCCCAAGACGGATTCAAAAAATGGATATTACCCATGGCATTAGCGATTAATCTCCCCGACCTGTTATATATCTGGTTGGCAGCAGCAACCCCAGATAACCTCATTCTAATATCTATTTGTGTCGCCATTGAGCAGCTAGGCTACGGTTTTGGTTTCACTGCCTATATGCTTTATCTGATTTATATTGCGGAAGGCGAGCACAAGACTGCTCATTATGCTATCGGAACCGGATTTATGGCATTGGGCATGATGATTCCGGGAATGCCCGCAGGCTGGATACAGGAACACATCGGATATACCAGTTTCTTTATCTGGGTCTGTATTTGCACCATACCCGGCATTATAGCCTCATTGATGATTCGCAATCGGCTGGATGATTCTTTCGGTAAGAAACAATAAACAATTTACTTAATAACTTAACACATTAACAAGTAACAGTCATGAATGTAACAAGTAACAAACGTCTGTTGGCACTTGATGTAATGCGAGGCATTACTATCGCAGGAATGATTCTGGTGAATAATCCGGGTTCATGGGGATATGTATATTCCCCTCTTAAACATGCTCAATGGAACGGTCTCACCCCCACAGATCTGATTTTTCCTTTCTTTATGTTTATCATGGGAATCTCTACTTACATTTCACTCAGAAAGTATAACTTCACGTTCAGTACCCCCGCTGCCCTGAAAATTATCAAAAGAACGATTGTCATTTTCCTTATCGGGATAGCCATCAACTGGTTTGCCTTGCTTTGCTACTATCACGACCCGCTTCCCTTTGCCCAAATCCGGGTTCTGGGAGTGATGCAACGGCTTGCCCTTTGCTACGGAGCATCCGCATTAATTGCCTTGCTTATTAAACACAAGTATATCCCTTATCTGATCGTCGCCTTATTAGTGGGTTACTTCATACTCCTCATCACCGGCAACGGCTTTGCCTACAACGAAACGAACATTCTTTCCATTGTAGACCGTAGCATCCTGGGAGATGCACACATGTATCAGGACAATCACATCGACCCGGAAGGACTTCTAAGCACTATCCCTTCTATTGCACACGTACTGATAGGCTTTTGTGTCGGCAAACTACTAATGGAAGTGAAAGATATCCGCGAAAAATTGGAACGTCTCTTTCTTATCGGTACGATTCTCACTTTTGCAGGTTTCCTGCTTAGCTATGGATGTCCGTTGAACAAAAAGATATGGTCGCCGACTTTTGTTCTGGTCACTTGCGGATTAGGTTCCAGTTTTCTGGCTTTACTCGTCTGGATTATCGACATAAAAGGATACAAGAAATGGAGCCGTTTCTTCGAATCCTTCGGAGTAAATCCGCTCTTTATCTATGTACTGGCAGATGTTCTCGCTATCCTGCTAGGTGTCATTACCGTCACATATCAGGGAGAAAACACTTCCTTGCAGCAAGTCTTTTATGCCGGTGTCCTTCAGCCCGTTTTCGGTAATGAAAGCGGTTCCCTTGCTTATGCCATTCTATTTGTCCTTCTCAACTGGGCAATAGGCTATATATTATATAAAAAGAAAATATACATTAAGATATGATACTTATTGCAGATAGCGGTTCTACCAAAACCGATTGGTGCATCGTATTCAACGGCACCCTGATTAAACGAATTGGAACGAAAGGGATAAACCCTTTCTTCCAATCGGAAGAGGAAATCCAACAAGAGTTAACTGCCTCTCTCCTGCCACAGTTACCGGAAGGGACGATAAACTCCGTTTATTTCTACGGTGCAGGATGTACGCCCGAAAAAGCTCCCGTCCTCCGACGGGCAATTGCCGACAGCCTGCCCGTCATAGGAAATATAAAAGCCAATTCGGATATGCTTGCCGCCGCCCGCGGACTATGTGGACACGAAGCAGGCATTGCCTGTATCCTCGGCACGGGTTCCAACTCCTGCTTTTACAATGGCGAAGAGATTATAAGTAACATTTCACCTCTTGGATTTATTCTGGGTGACGAAGGAAGCGGCGCAGTATTAGGTAAACTGCTGGTAGGCGATGTACTGAAAAACCAGCTTCCGTCAACCATAAAAGAGGCTTTTTTAAAGCAATTCGACCTGACAGTCCCCGAAATCATCGACCGGGTTTACCGTCAGCCTTTCCCGAACCGTTTTTTGGCAAGCCTCTCTCCTTTCCTGACTCAACACCTGGACGAACCTGCTATCCGCACACTCGTGCTCAATAGCTTCATTGCTTTCCTTCGCAGAAATGTAATGCAATATGATTACAAGCAATATCCGGCACATTTCATCGGTTCTGTTGCACATTGTTATAAGGATATATTACAAGAGGCAGCACAGCAAACAGGGATTCAAGTCGGTAAAATCCTCCAAAGTCCAATGGAAGGATTAATCCAATATCATCAAAAATAATTTCTCTATCTACAATTAATTGGTAAACAGCAATTTGTATTATGCAGATAACCGAACAACCATCGCTTTACGATCACCTGGAAAAGAAATCCGTACGGGAAATACTGGAAGACATCAATCGTGAAGATCAAAAGGTAGCATCAGCCGTACAGAAAGCAATTCCGCAGATTGAGCACCTTGTCAACCTGATTGTCCCCCGCATGAGACAAGGCGGACGTATCTTCTATATGGGGGCAGGGACAAGCGGCCGTTTAGGAGTATTGGACGCTTCGGAGGTTCCCCCTACCTTCGGAATGTCTCCCAATTGGATTATCGGACTGATAGCAGGAGGTGATACGGCCTTGCGCAATCCCGTAGAGGGCGCCGAAGATGACACAAACCGTGGTTGGGAAGAACTGACCGAACATCACATCAACAATAAGGATACCGTTATCGGCATTGCCGCTTCCGGTACTACTCCTTATGTAATAGGAGCTTTACACGAAGCACGCAAACAGGGGATCCTGACTGGTTGCATCACTAGTAATCCCGATTCTCCTATGGCAGCAGAAGCAGATGTTGCCATTGAAATGATCGTCGGACCGGAATATGTCACAGGCAGTTCCCGGATGAAATCCGGCACCGGGCAAAAAATGATTCTAAACATGATCAGCACTTCTGTGATGATCCAACTCGGACGGGTGAAAGGAAACAAAATGGTGAACATGCAATTGAGCAATCAAAAGTTAGTGGAAAGAGGAACACGGATGATTATGGAGGAATTAGGATTAGACCACGATCATGCCCAAAAGTTATTATTGCTTCATGGTTCGGTAAAGAAAGTAATTGACGCAAACAGCCAATCATTTCACCGAAATACAAAGTCTAATTAACCTATACCGAATTTTAGGAGAGGGACAGGAATAAACTGTACCATGCTCTCTGTTTTGTAAATTGATGAAGAAAGAGGGGGTCCGAAAAGTGAAGTGCACCCCAAAAGTTAGACAAAAAACTTTTGGGGTGCACTTCATAATAGACGCAACACCTGTTTATCTTTATTATACTATATAAGATTATAATTCTACAATCTTATCTAACTTTACGTTATAGACTAATGCCGAATAAGGTTGTAAAGAACCGTCTTCGCTAGTACCGGAGCCATATCCACTCTGATAAGGAATATACAAAGTCCATAATTCACCTTCTGTCATATGCATCAATGTATATGACCAACCTGTAATTACCCCGTCCAAAGAAAATTTGGATGGTGAATCGTAGTTGCTAGGTTTAATCCCATTAAAGTTCTGCTGCACCACATCTCCGTTAAAATAAGTCATACGATAATATGCACTTACCGTAGAAGTATATAGTGGTTTTTTCTGACTGCTATTTTCATCCTTACTAATCTTCTTAACGTACAACATTTGATTATTAGTCGGATCTTTGTAAGCATGAAGTTTTTCCGGGTCGTTATCCGGCAAAGCCTTATTCTCGGCGCTGTTATATACATTTGCAATAGAATCAATGAATGCCTCACTACGTGCCTGCCAATTATCATAGCGACCCGCCTCCTCTGTTTCACTACAAGCAGTAAACGTCAGAGCCAGCAATACTAAAGAAAATAAATAGATCTTTTTACTCATTCGTCAAAGGTTTATTGTAAAGTTTTCAATAGAGAAGTGATACTTACTCTGTCTGCAATGATATTATTCAGTTCAGAGATAGCCACACGTTCTTGCTGCATGGTATCGCGGTTACGCAATGTCACACAGTTATCTTCCAATGTCTGATGATCGACTGTTACACAGTACGGGGTACCGATTGCATCCTGACGGCGGTAACGCTTGCCGATGCTATCTTTTTCGTCATATTGGCAATGGAAATGGAACTTCAGGTCATCGATGATTTCACGCGCTTTTTCAGGCAGACCGTCTTTCTTCACCAACGGCATAACCGCCAGTTTCACCGGAGCCAAAGCAGCAGGCAATTTCAAAACAACACGGCTTTCACCATTTTCCAGTTGTTCTTCGCAATAAGCGGCGCTCATAATGCTAAGGAACATACGGTCTACACCGATAGAAGTTTCAATTACATACGGAGTATATGATTCGTTCAGTTCAGGGTCGAAGTATTTAATGCTCTTTCCGGAGAACTTCTCATGTTGTGACAAGTCGAAGTTGGTACGGGAGTGGATACCTTCTACCTCTTTGAAGCCAAACGGCATCAGGAATTCGATGTCAGTTGCAGCATTTGCATAATGCGCCAATTTATCGTGATCATGATAACGATAGCTTGCATCGCCGAAGCCCAGCGCCTTATGCCATTTCAGACGGATTTCTTTCCATTTCTTGAACCAGTCAAGTTCCGTTCCCGGTTTTACGAAGAACTGCATTTCCATTTGTTCGAACTCACGCATACGGAAGATGAACTGACGGGCAACGATCTCGTTACGGAAAGCCTTACCGATCTGTGCAATACCGAAAGGAACTTTCATACGACCTGTTTTCTGCACATTCAGATAGTTTACGAAAATACCTTGTGCCGTTTCCGGACGAAGGTAAATCTTCATAGAACCGTCGGCAGTAGAACCCATTTCGGTAGAGAACATCAGATTGAATTGACGAACCTCTGTCCAGTTCTTAGTTCCTGAAATCGGGCATACGATTTCTTCATCAATAATAATCTGACGAAGTTCCTCCAGATTATTGTCGTTCAGTGCTTTTGCGAAACGGGTATGAAGAGCATCACGTTTTGCCTGATGTTCCAACACACGTCCGTTGGTAGAACGGAATTGAGCCTCATCAAAGCTTTCTCCGAATCTTTTGGCAGCTTTCGCTACTTCCTTATTGATTTTATCGTCATATTTAGCCAACTGATCTTCAATCAGTACGTCGGCACGATAGCGTTTCTTGGAATCTTTGTTGTCAATCAATGGGTCATTGAATGCATCAACGTGTCCGGAAGCCTTCCAGATAGTAGGATGCATAAATATGGCAGAGTCGATCCCGACAATGTTTTCGTGCAACAGCACCATGCTGTCCCACCAGTATTTCTTGATATTATTCTTCAATTCAACGCCCATTTGACCGTAGTCATACACAGCGCCCAGTCCGTCGTAGATATCGCTTGAAGGAAATACGAAACCGTACTCTTTACAGTGCGATACTAGTTTCTTAAAAACGTCTTCTTGTGCCATTTTCTTTTCTATATCTATTAATTTGATTTTGCTTTTTTCGTAAAAAGTGCCACAAAGATAGGGATTTATCTCATAAATAAGACAGGTAGGGTATTAATTTATCTTATTCCTGAACTTCTTCGCCGAAACGGGAAACGAGAAAAGAAGATAAGCCTCCTCTTTTTTGTTCAAAAATATAAAGTCGGAATATGTTATTATAGTTTATCACATTAATAGTTGAAATTAAAACATTTCAATGAATGCGTTTCAAATAAATCAAAAAGTGTTTACTCTTTATTCATAATCGATTAAACCTTTTCTAATAAATAAATGAATCGTTTATTATAAACGTCACCCTAGTTTATTATAAACTTTCGCACGCCCTTCCAAAGCGAATATATCAATATTATGCAACAATAAAGGCTGCGAATTTATAATAAATCCACAGCCTTTATTCCCCAAATCGTTTTTGTGAGTCTATTTCCATAGACACCAAACGTCTATGTCGTCAAATTATAGTACCATTCCAAGGTACAAGAAGATCCTCTATGATAGCAAAAAGCAATTCTTTTTTTCATTTATTCCGGTTTTTAGCTAAAAGACAATAGTCGATTACAAATATACAATATAAATAAGACGTTGTCAAGTAAATCTGTTATTGGCAGAGTTAAATAATGAAAGAATGAATCTTTAAAAAGTTATGCATATCATTTATAAATGTCTTTATTCAAAGATATACCAATTAAATCCTTTTGCGGGTATTCTAATTTTCAACGAAATAGAATAGTCTCTGTCAACAGTATAGGTCCGGGCTTTGCCATCCTGTTCTTTTACCCGAACTTTATCATGCAAACCGGTATAGTATAATGGTACCCGAATAGTGCGTTCGATGTCAGTTAAAAGAGGGTTATACACAGCCAGAAAGCCTTTCTGTTGAATGTCAGGATTAACATGCAGGATACCATCCCAGTCTCTGCCATCAGGGCGACGTAAATGAACAATATCAGAATCTAGAATACGACGATATTTCTTATAAAAAGCGACCCAATGACTTACCATTTTGCGAGTATCCTCCGTATCATACAGTCGGGGACCTCGAAAACATGCCTGGACTCCCGCCCCGAATAGATTCTGCAAACGAATCTGGTAATGCTCCAAATGTTCGCAAAGAGGCTCAATAGTCGCAGCTTCCCCGCCTCCATGATATTGTGTAAGAGGAACAAACATAAAGCCCATAGTCGGAGTTTTCTGCCAAGTTCCATCATATATGTTTTGGCGTTCAATAATTTCCTGATATGCACGGGGCAACGACCAGTTTGTTTCTACATATCCCATTGGGGTTTTGTTGGAGCCATTGAGAAAATACCAATCGGGAACATTCAAATATATGCCCTGTTCACGACACCAACGATAAAAGTGCCGTATCACCTCCCATTGCTTCCATTGGGAATCCAAATAGCCGCGATGATGTTTGTGTTGTGTCGAAGCACAAGGATCTCCGGGATAAGAACCGTCATTCTCAAATACCCCCATACCCGTCTGCGTAAAGAATGAGCGTAACTTGCCAAAGTAAGTATCTCCCCATGAAGAAGCAAGACAAGGAGATTTTCCAAAGCGGCTTCCCTCTTCCCGTGTTGTAGCAGGTTTTCCTGTCTTTCTACTGATAGCGGCATCTTCCGTCTTGGCGCCTCTGCTTGCCAATAGCGAATATCCGCCGAGTGCTATACCTTTAGAGTGAGCATAAGCATTCAGCCGTTTCATCATTTCCATATATTCCGGAGAATTGTTTTCTATATTAAACCCGCTGCCAAAAGTCATTATTACCATTTCAAAACCAACAGCGGCACATTGGTCTATGGCGGCCTTAACAGAAGCTTCATCCGAGCGGCGAACGTGCATAAAAATAGGATTCTCTTGAGTCCAGGGTGCCATCATTCTCCAAAAACGGCATTCCGCTAACCCGCGGCGTTCATTATCAGTGGCATCTCTCAGCATTTCAAAAGCTGTGCATGAACGGAAAGTCATTCCCGGAGTTATTTCATAATCAGGACCAATAGGCGGGCATACTTCTAAACGCGCCGGTTTGTACTGTCCGTAATACCGTATTCCGGTAGCTTCATATTCCGGATGGTCGAACACCCAACGGACTGCCGGATTGTCTTTCATCGCTTCCATATCACCTCCCATGGCATAATCAGTCACTACAAAGAGCTGTGTAAAGCGATCTATATATTCACGAGGCGCGTCAGTCTGTGCAGGAGATTTCCGATAATTACGAGTGTAAGTACCCGGTTCCTGAGCCAACATACGTATTTCATGCGGTTCACCATAGTGCACTTTGGGAGCTGTTTCCGTTAAAGCCAGTATTTCAGATTTAAAAGAATTCAGAACAATCGAAGATTTTCCTTGATTTTCAACTTCTATCTGTTTTGACAGGATAGGAGCCCCATCATATAGCTCATAGATCACTTTTACCGTCACATTCCGTATCATTTCCGGTGCACGTGGGGCAGCTTTATATATAAAAACAATCCGCTTGCCGGGAGCCGGCCATGGATTTTTGTTCGACAACCATTCTTGTTTGGGACGATAGGGAAAACGTTCGATCGTTTCTCCCACTGTATGGCTCACATACGTGAATGCAGTGTCGCAACTTATCATATCCTCAATAAAATCGTTATTCAGAAAATTTTGAACCGGTTGTTTATAAAGCCCTCCTACCGGATATTCCATACCATTAATGGTCAATACAGCTTCCGGACGGATAGCACGCAGCTCCGCATTGCCATTCATCAAATTGTCAAATGCAATCGTTGCGACATTAGGAGATAATATGAATGTACGTGAGAGTAGCCCGTTACTAAGGCACAATTCTTTATCGGTAGTTGTCACTTTGGCTTGATAGGATGATCCGTCAATCAACCAATCTTTTTGAAGATTCAATGCAAGAGAATATTGTACTTGTAATGCACACAATATCACCAGGATGTGTTTTTTAAGGTGTTTCATATAACTCAATATATTATATAGATAAATTCAAACATAAGCAAAAATACAGGAGGTGCATAATTTATATACACACAAATATTGTAAAAAAGTACGGTTTTCAATCTACATGAACAAAATAAGCACATTTTATGGAGGATTTGAACACATTTCTACTAAAAAAGTCTATCGGCAGAATTAAATATACACAAAGTCAACTCCGCCAACCGGTCAAATAAATCAAGAATATGACTCTTTATCCCATTAACCTGTATGTTCAGAAAGCAAATCCGGTGCCTGCTAAAAGATTAATGAAGCTGTCAGTATCATAAAAAACGTGAGTTCTTTTCGTCCTCATATGAATTTATTTCGTATTTTTGCGTGGACATCCCCTTTTTTGATGTTCAGGAAGATTATTTGTTGTAAAAGCAAAGTGAAGATTGATTTATGAGTGACGAAATTAACGAGATACCGGAAGAACATTCAGACTACAAACCGGCGGACGCACGGGACGAAAACGTAAAACACCAGTTAACAGGCATGTATCAGAATTGGTTTCTGGACTACGCCTCATACGTTATTCTGGAACGTGCCGTACCCCATATCAACGACGGTTTGAAACCTGTGCAACGCCGTATCCTGCATTCTATGAAACGTCTGGACGACGGGCGATATAACAAAGTGGCAAATATTGTGGGACACACGATGCAGTTCCACCCTCACGGTGACGCTTCTATCGGTGACGCTCTGGTGCAACTCGGACAGAAAGATTTACTAATCGACTGTCAGGGTAACTGGGGTAATATCCTTACGGGAGATGGTGCTGCCGCCCCCCGTTATATCGAGGCACGCCTTTCCAAGTTTGCACTGGATGTTGTCTTCAATCCCAAGACTACCGAATGGAAATTGTCTTATGACGGACGAAACAAGGAACCGGTCACTCTCCCTGTGAAATTCCCGTTATTGCTGGCGCAAGGAGTGGAAGGTATCGCCGTCGGGCTTTCTTCCAAGATACTGCCGCACAACTTCAACGAACTTTGCGATGCCTCTATCAACTACCTCCGTGGAGAAGAGTTCCAACTATATCCCGATTTCCAGACGGGTGGTTCTATCGACGTAGCCAAATACAACGACGGCGAACGTGGCGGAGCCGTAAAAGTACGTGCGAAAATCAACAAGCTGGACAACAAAACCCTTGCTATCACGGAAATCCCTTACGGAAAAACCACTTCATCCGTAATCGACTCTATCCTGAAAGCTGTTGACAAGGGAAAAATCAAAATCCGCAAGGTGGATGACAATACGGCTGCCAACGTAGAAATACTGGTACACCTCGCCCCCGGCACTTCGTCGGACAAAACGATTGATGCACTATACGCTTTCACCGACTGCGAAGTGAGCATCTCTCCCAACTGCTGCGTGATTGACGACAGCAAACCTCATTTCCTCACCGTCAGCAAAGTCCTGAAAAAGTCGGCAGACAACACGCTGGATTTGCTGAAGCAGGAACTGGAAATCAAGAAAGGGGAAATCCTGGAAGCACTGCATTTCGCTTCCCTCGAAAAGATATTTATCGAAGAACGTATCTATAAAGACAAAGAGTTCGAGCAGTCCAAAGATATGGACGCTGCCTGCGAACACATCGACGAACGGCTGACCCCGTTCTATCCGAGCTTTATCCGTGAGGTGACCAAGGAGGATATCCTCAAACTAATGGAAATCAAAATGGGACGTATCCTGAAGTTCAACTCGGACAAAGCGGACGAACTCATTGCCCGGATGAAAGAGGATATTGCCGAAATTGACGACCACCTGGCGCACATCGTCGACTATACCGTCAACTGGTATCAGATGTTGAAGAACAAATACGGCAAGAACTTCCCTCGTCGTACCGAACTGCGTAACTTCGACACGATCGAAGCCGCCAAAGTGGTGGAAGCCAACGAAAAACTTTACATCAACCGCGAAGAAGGATTTATCGGAACAGCCTTGAAGAAGGACGAGTTCGTAGCCAACTGCTCGGATATCGACGACGTAATTGTCTTCTTCCGCGACGGGAAATATATCGTCACTCCGGTAGCCGACAAGAAATTTGTAGGCAAGAACATACTTTATGTCAATGTCTTCAAGAAGAATGACAAACGTACAATCTATAATGTCACCTACCGCGACGGCAAGGAAGGCACAACCTATATCAAGCGTTTTGCAGTCACTTCCGTTGTCCGCGACCGCGAATATGACGTCACGCAAGGGACACCGGATTCACGTATCACTTATTTCAGTGCCAATCCGAACGGGGAAGCCGAAATCATCAAGGTGACTTTAAAACCGAATCCGCGTGTGCGGCGTATTATCTTCGAGCGTGACTTTAGTGAGATCAGTATCAAGGGACGACAAGCACAGGGAGTTATCCTGACCCGCCTGCCGGTACACAAGATAGCCTTGAAACAGAAAGGCGGTTCCACACTCGGCGGACGTAAGGTATGGTTTGACCGTGATATCCTCCGTCTCAATTATGACGGACGCGGCGAATACCTGGGCGAGTTCCAGAGCGACGACACCATACTCGTTGTGCTGAACAACGGTGACTTTTACACCAGCAACTTCGACCTGAGCAATCACTACGAAGACAACGTAAGTATTGTCGAGAAATTCGACTCCAACAAGGTATGGACTGCCGCGCTATATGATGCCGACCAGCAGAATTACCCGTACCTGAAACGTTTCTGCTTCGAAGGTTCCAACCGTAAGCAGAACTATCTGGGCGAAAACAAGAATAACCGCCTCATCCTGCTGACCGACGAGTTTTATCCCCGCCTGGAAGTGATATTCGGCGGACACGACAGTTTCCGAGAACCATTGGAAATCGATGCGGACGAGTTTATTGCTGTCAAGGGATTCAAAGCTAAAGGTAAACGTATCACCACTTACACAGTGGAGACGATTAACGAGCTCGAACCGACCCGCTTCCCCGAACCGGAACAGGAACCGCAGGAAGAGGCAAGTGAAGAACCCGAAAATCTAGATCCGGACAGTGACAAAAGCGAAGGGGATATTATTGATGAAATCACCGGGCAGATGAAATTATTCTGATGAAGAAAAAACTAATATACTTGGGGCTGACAGGATGCATCCTGTTCGCCCTTTGCACAAAATTACAGGCACAGATTGATTCCCTGCAGGCTCATCGTTATGTAACACGTGCCACCATGTACGGCATCGGTTTTACCAATGTGTTCGACACCTACCTGTCACCACAGGAATATAAGGGAATCGACTTCCGCATTTCCCGCGAAACAATCCGTATGACAAAGTTGTTCGACGGCAATGTTTCCGTACAGAATTTCTTTCAGGCAGATATCGGCTATACGCATAACCGTGCCGACAACAACAATACATTCTCCGGATTAGTCAACTGGAATTACGGCCTGCATTACCAGTTCCGTCTGACGGAGAACTTTAAATTACTGGCCGGAGGACTGATAGACGCCAACGGCGGCTTTGTCTACAATCTCCGTAACACGAACAATCCGGCTTCCGCAAGGGCATACGTCAATCTGGACGCTTCAGGAATGGCTATCTGGCATCTCAAAATCAAACGCTATCCAATGGTGTTGCGCTATCAAGTGAACCTTCCTGTCATGGGAGTTTTGTTCTCACCGCACTACGGGCAGTCTTATTACGAGATTTTCTCATTGGGCAATGCCGGCGGAGTGATTAAATTCACTTCTTTGCACAACCAGCCTTCCCTCCGGCAAATGCTCTCGATTGACCTGCCGATAGGATATACCAAGATGCGTTTCAGCTATCTGGCTGATTTGCAACAATACAAAGTAAACAATATCAAAACACATACCTACTCTCATGTATTCATGGTAGGATTTGTGAAAGACCTATACCGAATCCGAAATAAAAAAGGAACAGCCCCTCTGCCTTCATCGGTAAGGGCCTACTAAGAGAACGAAAGATTTAATGTTGAAATTTCAAAGAGCGATAGATAAGAAGAATGAAAAATAAGATTATACAATTACTTTTACTAATCTGCTGCCTGCCGGCGCTGACCGGTTGCATCAGGGAAGAAGAGTACGCCAATGATCCCGTAGGCAACTTCGAGCAACTATGGAAGATCATTGACGAACAGTATTGTTTTCTGGAGGCAAAAGGCATTGACTGGGATGCCGTACACGAAAAATACCGAAAACTGGTGGTACCGACCATGTCCAACGATGATTTGTTTGACCTTCTGAGTCAGATGTTATATACCCTGAAAGACGGGCACGTCAATCTTTCTTCCGCCAAACGCACTTCTTTCTATGATGAGTGGTATCAGGGGTATGATTGGAATTACCGGGAAGACATTCTTTACCAGACCTATCTGGGCAGTGCCAGCAGCGGTTACTACACAGCAGCCGGACTGAAATATAAGATATTCGACAATAATATAGGATATATCCGTTATGAGAGTTTCAGTGCAGGGGTAGGAAACGGTAATCTGGATGAGGTTCTTCTCTACCTGTCACCTTGCAACGGATTAATCATTGATGTACGCGACAACGGAGGGGGAAACTTGACAAACTCCACCCGTATCGCCGCCCGGTTCACCAACCAAAAGACGCTGACCGGATACATTCAGCACAAGACCGGACCGGGACATAATGATTTCTCCCAAATGGAACCGATTTATCTGGAACCGTCCAACAGTATCCGGTGGCAGAAAAAGGTAGTGATATTAACCAACCGTCGTTGTTACAGCGCAACAAACGATTTTGTCAATGCGATGCGCAGCATAGAAGATACAGAAATTATCCAGTTGGGCGACCGGACCGGAGGTGGTTCCGGTCTTCCGTTCTCGTCCGAACTGCCGAACGGTTGGAGCATCCGCTTCTCCGCCAGCCCGCATTTCGATAAGAACAAACAGCCGTTGGAAGAAGGTATCGCACCGGATGTTGCTATCAATATGTCTAAGGAAGACCAACTTGAGAACAAAGATACACTGATAGAAAAGGCATTTGAGATACTAAGCGAATAACTTTATTGCCGAATAATTTGTCAAATCAGAAAATCTTCCTATCTTTGCACCGCTAAACAAAAAAGCTACCTGCGGATGTGGCGTAATTGGTAGCCGCGCCAGACTTAGGATCTGGTGCCGTGAGGCGTGTAGGTTCGAGTCCTATCATCCGCACCAAAATAAACTAGAAAGCCTTCAAGATACATTCTTGGAGGCTTTTTAATTGCTTACAATATGAAGAAACATCAACTTTGCTGTATTGGTCACATCACATTAGATAAAGTAGTTACCCCTCAAAGCACTGTTTATATGCCGGGAGGAACCGCTTTTTACTGTTCACACGCCATTCGTCATTTCAATGATATCGACTATACACTGGTCACGGCAGTTGGTGCAACAGAAATGAACGTTGTAAAACAGCTGCGTAAGGTCGGCATTGACGTCACTGCATTGCCCAGCCGGCATTCCGTATATTTCGAGAACATCTACGGGACCAATCCCGATGACCGTACCCAACGTGTACTGGCAAAAGCTGATCCTTTCACCGCTTCCCAACTCCGTGAGATAGACGCGGAGATTTACCACCTCGGCTCCCTGCTGGCCGACGACTTCTCACTGGAAGTAATCAAGGAGCTTTCCCTAAAAGGATTGATTGCAGTAGACTCACAAGGTTACCTGCGTGAAGTACGTGACACTCATGTATATCCGACAGACTGGACCGACAAGCGGGAAGCCTTACGATATATCCATTTCCTGAAAGTCAACGAACACGAAATGGAAGTGCTGACCGGACTTTCCGATCCTCACGAAGCCGCCCGGCGGTTGCATGAATGGGGAGTAAAAGAAGTGTTAGTTACATTGGGAAGCATGGGCTCACTTATTTTCAACGGGACGGACTTTTTCCGTATCCCGGCTTATAAGCCTGCGCAAGTGGTGGACGCGACAGGCTGCGGCGATACATATACAATCGGCTATCTGTATCAACGGGTATCCGGAACCGGCATTGAGGAGGCGGGGCGTTTCGCCGCTGCGATGTCGACACTGAAAATCGAGAAATCCGGTCCTTTCAACGGCAACAAAGAAGATGTCTTCCACTGCATAGAGACAGCGGAAGAAATGTTTTAAGGTCACTATTGCTATTTCACATCGGTTCCTTTTGTGTTAAAATCGGACATTCCTGTATTTTCCAAAATCTTTTTTGCCTTTCGTTTGTTCACTTTGTTACTTTCGCCAAATAGCGGCAGAAAAAGACTTCAACCTAAATAGTAACAAATGGAAAAATTTAATGCAATGAGGACTAGACTTTTACAACATCTTCAGAAGAAAACCACTTGGTTTAAGAGCATAGTGGCGCTCACTTGCTTATTGCTTACCTCTGCATCTGCCTTTGCACAAACAAAGACGGTGACGGGTACGGTAACAGACGCTGCCAATGAACCACTAATAGGCGCATCGGTGCTCGTACAAGGAACTTCCACCGGAAACATTACAGACATGGACGGTAAGTATTCAATCTCTGTCACCCCGGACGACGTACTGGCATTTTCCTATGTGGGAATGACCTCGCAGAGCGTCAAGGTCGGTGCGCAGACCGTTATCAACGTCACCCTGAAAGAAGATTCGCAAGTGCTAGCCGAAACGGTAGTTATCGGATATGGTAGTGCTAAGAAAAGGGACCTGACAGGTTCTATCACCAACATCAAAGGAGAAGAACTTGCCAACAAACCTGCCATGAACCCGCTTTCTTCCTTACAGGGAAAAGTGGCCGGCGTGCAAATCGTAAACTCCGGACGTGCCGGCTCCGACCCGGAAATTCGTATTCGCGGTACAAACTCTATCAACGGATATAAACCTTTGTATATCGTTGACGGACTATTCAACGATAACATCAACTTCCTCAACCCGGAGGATATCGAATCCATGGAGATTCTGAAAGACCCGTCTTCACTGGCGATCTTCGGTGTCCGTGGTGCTAACGGTGTGATTATCATCACCACCAAAAAAGCCAAAGAAGGACAAACACTGGTAAATATAAACACCTCCTTCGGCTTCAAGAAAGTAGTAGATAAGGTGAAGCTGGTAAACGGATCGCAATTCCGTGAGTTATACAGCGAGCAGCTCGCCAATCAGGAAGACGCCCCGTTCGACTTCACCGGCTGGAATGCAAATACCGACTGGCAGGATGAAATCTTCCAGACAGCTTTTATCACCAACAATAATATAAGCATTACGGGAGCTTCGCCCAAACATAGTTTCTATCTGGGCGTAGGTTACTCGTATGAACAGGGCAACATCGAACATGAGAAATTCAGCAAAGTGACGATTAATGCAAGTAACGATTACAAGATTACGGATTATCTGAAAGTCGGCTTCCAGTTCAACGGGGCACGTATGCTTCCCGCCGACTCCAAACAAGTACTGAATGCCCTCCGTGCCACCCCGATCGCTCCGGTATATAATGATGAATACGGACTATACAGTGCACTGCCGGAATTTCAGAAAGCACAGATCAACAATCCAATGGTAGACGTCAGTCTGAGAGCAAACACCACCAAAGCCGAGAACTACCGGGCGTCCGGTAATATCTACGGTGAAGTGGACTTCCTGAAACATTTCAACTTCAAAGCGATGTTCTCTATGGACTATGCTTCCAATAACGGACGGACATACCAGCCTATCGTCAAAGTGTACGACCCCACTGTCAGCGGGAATATAGCCACCTTGGGAACAGGCAAAACCGAGGTCAGCCAGTTCAAGGAAAATGAAACGAAAGTACAGAGTGACTATGTGTTGACATATACGAACAGCTTCGACAATGGCAACCATAACCTGACTGCTACTGCAGGTTTCACGACTTATTACAATTCCCTGAGCCGCCTGGACGGAGCACGCAAACAAGGTGTAGGTCTGGTGATTCCCAACGATCCGGACAAATGGTTCGTGAGTATCGGTGATGCAGCCACTGCCACTAATGGAAGCACGCAGTGGGAACGCAGCACACTGTCCATGCTTGCACGTGTTATCTACAACTATAAAGGCAAATACCTGTTCAACGGTTCGTTCCGTCGCGACGGTTCTTCCCCTTTCTCTTATACGGGCAACGAATGGCAGAACTTCTTCTCTCTGGGAGGCGGCTGGCTGATGTCCGAAGAAGAATTCATGAAAGATATCAAATGGCTCGATATGTTGAAAATCAAGGCTTCTTACGGTACGCTGGGTAATCAAAACCTAGATAAAGCCTACCCTGCCGAGCCGTTACTGAGCAACGCTTATTCCGCCGTATTCGGCAAACCGTCTATCATCTATCCGGGCTATCAGCTTGCCTATCTGCCCAATCCGAATCTCCGTTGGGAAAAAGTGGAAGCTTGGGAAGCCGGATTTGAAACGAATCTTCTCCGCAACCGACTGCATTTTGAAGGTGTTTATTATATGAAGAATACGAAAGACCTGCTGGCC
Organism: Bacteroides sp. 43_46; assembly: GCF_001915455.1. Taxonomy (NCBI): domain Bacteria; kingdom Pseudomonadati; phylum Bacteroidota; class Bacteroidia; order Bacteroidales; family Bacteroidaceae; genus Bacteroides; species Bacteroides sp. 43_46. The sequence continues at coordinate 165,595 of NZ_MNQN01000126.1, forward strand.
GAAGTTCCCGGTATTTCCGGAACAATTCCGGGGATAGGTAACTTGGGACAGATTCAGAATAAAGGAGTAGAAATGGCTGTGACCTGGCGCGACCAAATCGGCGAATGGGGATATTCTGTCAGTGCCAACCTGACCACCATCAAAAATGAAGTGAAGAGTCTGGTTCAGGAAGGATACTCTATCATCGCCGGAGACAAGCAGCAAAGTTATACAATGGCAGGCTATCCGATCGGTTACTTCTACGGTTATAAGGTAGAAGGCGTTTATCAGTCGCAAGCCGACATAGACGCATCGCCCAAGAACACGCTCGCCACCGTCACCCCCGGTGACTTGAAATTCGCAGATGTCGACGGAAACGGAGAAATTACTCCGGAAGACCGTACCATGATAGGTAATCCAACCCCGAAAGTAACTTACGGTTTCTCCCTCGGAGTGAACTACAAGAACTGGTCGTTGGGGATCGACATGATGGGACAAGGCGGTAACAAGATATTCCGCACGTGGGATAACTATAACTTCGCCCAGTTCAACTACCTCGAACAACGGCTGGACCGTTGGCACGGGGAAGGTACTTCCAATACCCAACCGTTGCTGAACTCCAAGCACTCTATCAACTACCTGAATTCGGATTATTACATCGAAAGCGGCAACTTCTTCCGTATCCGTAACGTACAACTTGCCTATGCATTCGACAAGAGCCTGCTTGCCAAAATCCGCCTGCAAGCCCTGAAAGTGTATGTCAACATACAAAACTTGAAAACATGGAAGCATAACACCGGATATACTCCGGAACTGGGAGGAACCGCCACCGCATTCGGCGTAGACAACGGAAGCTATCCCGTACCGGCAGTCTATACGTTCGGTATCAACCTGACATTCTAATGGCAAGATAGTAGCGTAGGGGCGAAAGAGGAGAAACCATGCAGGCCCCTTGCGAAACTTCAGCAACTTTAATCTTTAAAACTATAATTGTATGAAACTAGATAAATATATATTTTCAACCTTTATTGCTGCGGCCGCACTCACTTTGGGCAGTTGCAGTGACTTTCTGGACCGCAGTCCGCAAGGACAGTTTACAGAAGACGATAATCCCAATGCGTTGGTCAACGGTAAAATCTACAATGTCTACACGATGATGCGTAGCTACGATATCACTGCAGGCACTACCGCCCTCGCTATCCACTGTCTCCGTTCCGAAGACGAAGAAAAGGGTAGTATTGCCAGTGACGGGTCGGATGTAGCCGAGATGTATGACGACTTCAAATACACGGCCTCCAATGGTCTGCTAGGTGCTTATTGGGGAAAGAACTACGCCGTTATCTATCAGTGTAACGACATCCTCGACGCCATTGCCGAGAAAGAAACTGCCGGACAGACCGAAGCCGAAGACATCATCAACAAAGGTGAAGCCTCTTTCTTCCGTGCCTATTGCTACTTCAACCTGGTAAGGGCATTCGGCGAAGTCCCTCTGGTGACTTACAAGATCAACGACGCTTCGGAAGCCAACATTCCGAAAACCACCGTCGATAAAATCTACGAGCAGATTGATGCCGACCTGAAAACCGCCGAGGAGTCACTGCCGGAAACATGGAGTACCGAGTACTTGGGACGACTGACATGGGGAGCCGCCCGTTCTTTGCACGCACGTACATATATGATGCGTAACGACTGGAACAATATGTACACTGCCTCCACCGATGTCATCAAGAAAGGGCTCTACAACCTGAGAACTCCGTATAATGAAATCTTCACCGACGATGGCGAAAATAGCGGCGGTTCTATCTTCGAACTGCAATGTACCGCTACTGCCGCCCTTCCTCAAAGCGATATTATCGGCAGCCAATTCTGCGAAGTGCAAGGTGTGCGCGGAGCGGATCAATGGGACTTGGGCTGGGGTTGGCACATGGCAACCGAACTTATGGCGCAAGCCTACGAACCGGGCGACCCGCGCAAGAACGCCACCCTGCTTTACTTCCGCAGATCGGACAGCGAACCGATTACTCCGGAAAATACCAATGAGCCTTACGGCGAATCTCCCGTCTCTCCGGCAATAGGTGCTTACTTCAACAAGAAAGCCTATACCGACCCTGCCCTGCGTAAAGAATATACCAATAAAGGATATTGGGTGAACATCCGCCTGATCCGTTATGCAGATGTCTTGCTCATGGGAGCCGAATCCGCCAACGAGAAGGGTATCTCCGGTGAGGCAATCGACTACCTGGAACAAGTACGTGCACGTGCCAGAGGCACCAACACCAACATTCTTCCCAAAGTGACCACTACCGACCAGGGAGAACTGCGTGAAGCTATCCGCCACGAACGCCGTGTGGAACTGGGACTTGAGTTCGACCGTTTCTACGACCTCGTCCGCTGGGGCATTGCAAAAGAAGTATTGCAAGCTGCCGGCAAGAATTATCAGGACAAGAACGCTTTACTTCCATTGCCTCAGACTGAAATAGACAAGTCCAAAGGGGTACTGGTGCAAAATCCCGATTACCAATAAAACAAAATAGAATATAATAATATGATATACAAGAAACTAAGTTTATTAATCCTGTTCTTTGCGACAGGACTCCTGACCGCATCCGCTCAGAAGTCGCCACAAGACATGGATCGTTTCATCGACGCATTGATGAAAAAAATGACCACCGAAGAAAAGATCGGTCAGTTGAACCTTCCCGTCACGGGAGAGATTACTACCGGACAAGCCAAGAGCAGCGACATCGCCGGCAAAATCAAGAAAGGCGAAGTGGGAGGACTGTTCAACCTGAAAGGGGTGGAGAAAATACGTGAGGTACAGAAACAGGCTGTGGAAGAGTCACGCCTCGGCATTCCGTTGTTGTTCGGCATGGACGTGATCCATGGATACGAAACGATGTTCCCTATCCCTCTCGGACTTTCCTGTACATGGGATATGGCGGCTATCGAAGAATCCGCCCGCATTGCAGCCGTAGAAGCCAGCGCCGACGGTATCTCATGGACGTTCAGCCCAATGGTGGATATTTCGCGCGACCCGCGTTGGGGACGTGTATCCGAAGGTAACGGTGAAGACCCGTTTCTGGGAGCTATGATTGCCGAAGCCATGGTGCGCGGCTATCAGGGCAAAGATATGAAACGCAATGACGAAATCATGGCTTGCGTAAAGCACTTCGCCCTGTACGGAGCAAGTGAAGCCGGACGTGACTACAATACGGTGGACATGAGCCGCCAACGGATGTTCAACGACTATATGCTGCCTTACGAAGCCGCCGTTGAAGCAGGCGTAGGCAGTGTCATGGCATCATTCAACGAGGTGGACGGCATTCCGGCCACTGCCAACAAATGGTTAATGACGGACATCCTGCGCGGTCAGTGGGGATTCAACGGATTTGTAGTCACCGACTATACCGGTATTTCCGAAATGATAGACCACGGCATCGGCGACCTCCAGACGGTAACGGCACGTGCCATCAACGCCGGAGTGGATATGGATATGGTCAGCGAAGGTTTTGTAGGTACTCTGAAAAAATCCATTCAGGAAGGCAAGGTTTCTATGGAAACATTGAACACCGCCTGCCGCCGCATCCTGGTAGCGAAATACAAACTGGGGTTGTTCGACAACCCGTATAAATATTGCGACCCGAAACGTCCGGCACGTGACATCTTTACGAAGGCACACCGCGACGCTGCCCGCAGAATTGCGGCAGAAAGTTTCGTCCTGCTCAAGAACGACAGCCCCGACGGAAATCCGAACGGCAACCCTCTGCTGCCTTTTAATCCTAAAGGCAACATCGCCGTGATAGGCCCGCTAGCCAACAGCCGTGCCAATATGCCCGGAACATGGAGCGTAGCCGCCGTGCTCGACCGTTGCCCATCACTGGTGGAAGGCTTGAAAGAGATGACAGCCGGAAAAGCGAATATCATGTATGCCAAAGGCAGCAACCTGATTAGTGACGCCGCCTACGAAGAACGCGCCACCATGTTCGGCCGTTCACTGAACCGCGACAACCGGACCGACCAGCAATTGCTGGACGAAGCCTTGAATGTAGCCCGCCGCTCGGACATCATCATCGCAGCCTTGGGCGAATCGTCAGAAATGAGCGGGGAAAGCAGCAGCCGCACCAACCTGAACCTCCCCGACGTACAACAAAACCTGTTGAAAGAATTACTGAAAACCGGAAAGCCGGTAGTACTGGTGTTATTCACCGGTCGTCCGCTTACGCTAAACTGGGAACAGGAACACGTGCCCGCTATTCTGAATGTATGGTTCGGAGGCAGCGAAGCGGCCTACGCTATCGGTGACGCCCTCTTCGGTTATGTCAACCCGGGCGGCAAACTGACGATGACTTTCCCGAAGAACGTCGGACAGATCCCTCTTTATTATGCACATAAGAACACCGGACGCCCGTTGGGACAGGGTAAATGGTTCGAGAAGTTCCGCAGCAACTATCTCGATGTGGATAACGAGCCACTCTATCCGTTCGGTTACGGACTTTCTTATACCACTTTCTCTTACAGCGATATCGACTTGAGCCATTCCAGCATGGACATGAACGGCTCGCTGACCGCAGCAGTGACAGTCACCAACACGGGCACATGGCCCGGTTCGGAGGTAGTGCAGCTTTATATCCGCGACGTCGTCGGTAGCAGTACCCGTCCGGTGAAAGAGCTGAAAGGTTTTCAGAAGATATTTCTCGAACCGGGTGAAATGAAGATTGTCCGTTTCAAGATTGCTCCGGAAATGTTGCGATATTACAATTATGACCTGCAACTGGTAGCGGAGCCGGGAGATTTCGAAGTGATGATCGGTACCAACAGCCGGGATGTGAAAACAGCAAGATTCACTTTGAACTAAAGTAACCGTGAAAAGTCGGTAGTAACTCAATTCTCCTCCTTCGGGAAGGAGGAGTACCCGTAGGGGGAGGTGGTAGGTGAATGCGTAAGTCTATTATTATCAGCATTGTGCATCCACCTACCACCCCGGCTTTCAGCCACCCCTCCTTCCCCGAAGGAGGGGAATGAAGATACAACCGCCTCTTGCCCCTTTTACAAACCAAACTTACCTTTTACAAACCAAACTTAATAGTATCAGTTATGAAAAATAAACATCATAGAAGAATCACAACAGGAAGCCTACTCCCTCTCATGCTACTGTTTCTATCCACCCTTACCCTGACCTTCCAAAGTTGTAAGGGAAAAAGCAGCAGCAACCTCACCGCCGCCACCGACTCACTATCGGATGACGCCTTAATGGATACCGTTCAGCGAAGGACTTTCCTTTATTTCTGGGAAGGTGCAGAACCCAACAGCGGTCTTGCCCCCGAACGTTATCACGTAGACGGCGTATATCCGCAGAATGACGCCAACGTGGTCACCTCCGGCGGCAGCGGCTTCGGCATCATGGCTATCCTTGCCGGTATAGACCGCGGCTACGTCACCCGCGAAGAAGGATTGGCACGTATGGAACGTATCGTCTCCTTCCTCGAAAAGGCCGACCGTTTTCACGGAGCTTACCCACACTGGTGGTATGGTGATACCGGAAAAGTGAAGCCGTTCGGTCAGAAAGACAACGGCGGCGACCTCGTAGAAACCGCCTTCCTGATGCAGGGTCTTCTAGCCGTGCACCAATACTACGCAAACGGTAATGACAAAGAAAAGGCCATAGCCCAACGTATCGACCGCCTCTGGCGGGAGGTAGACTGGGACTGGTACCGCAAAGGCGCACAAAACGTTCTTTATTGGCATTGGAGTCCTACTTACGGCTGGGAAATGGATTTCCCCATACATGGCTACAACGAATGCATGATTATGTATATCCTTGCCGCCGCTTCACCGACGCACGGAGTACCTGCCGCTGTCTATCATGACGGTTGGGCACAGAACGGAGCGATTGTTTCCCCGCACAAGGTGGAAGGTATAGAATTACATCTCCGCTACCAGGGCACGGAAGCCGGACCGCTTTTCTGGGCACAATATTCTTTCCTCGGCCTCGACCCCGTCGGACTGAAAGACGAATACTGTCCCAGCTACTTCCACGAAATGCGTAACCTGACGCTAGTCAACCGCGCCTACTGTATCCGCAACCCCAAACACTATAAAGGTTTCGGGCCGGACTGCTGGGGGCTGACCGCCAGTTACTCCGTCGACGGATACGCCGCCCACTCGCCGAACGAGCAGGACGACAAAGGGGTCATCTCCCCCACCGCCGCACTTTCGTCTATCGTCTACACCCCGGAATATTCTCTGCAAGTGATGCGCCACCTATATAATATGGGAGACAAAGTATTCGGTCCTTTCGGATTCTACGACGCTTTCAGCGAAACGGACAACTGGTATCCGCAACGCTATCTGGCTATCGACCAAGGACCTATCGCCGTCATGATCGAGAATTACCGGACAGGCCTGTTATGGAAACTCTTTATGAGCCACCCCGATGTACAAGCCGGATTGACGAAACTCGGTTTTAATACCAACAAACAGGATGTGAGACAACAATAAGGAATCACGGTCGGTGGAAGTGGTCTTACTGACCACCTCCGCCACCGGCGTTTCCTCCGCCTCCGCCGCCTTTCACATCATCATTACTAATGCTTCGGGCAGCTTTCTTCACGCTGGCTTTCAGTTCTCCGATCCGGTAGCTGACACTGACTCCAAAGCTACGGCTCGGCCATTTGCTGCTGCTCTTTGACACGAAGTTGGCTCCTTCCGTATGGTTGTTGTAGCTCCTGTATTTTTCAAAGATGTTATTACAATATAAGTTCACAGACAAACGGTCCTCTTTCAGGAACGAGCGGTTCAGGCTAAGACCATAATATTGATAACCGGACCCCTTTCCTTGCAGACTGATATACGGCGTACTTCCACCGCCATTCAGGCTCAACCGCAACTTCAAAGGAAGCGTGTGCTGAATACCCCCGTAGAAAGAACCGTTCCATCCATAGTTGTGCAATCCCTGCGCCTCACTTTTCATATCTGTATAACTTCCGCGTCCGTTCACATAAATACGTGTTTTCGGAGAAGCATTCCAGTTCAGATAAAGGGAAAGACCGGTATTCCGGTTCTTGCCTATATTATCATAGGTGCTGTATAAAGCCCCTTGCGGTGCTATATGACCTCCGCCAAAGTCTTCCCCGTCCTCGGCAGTAATCAAACGGCTGATTCTCTCGATTCCATTATTATTAAAGGAGTGACGCAACGAGACATTCACGTTAAACTTAGCACTGAAACTGCTGTAAGCCACATCGAACGCATGACTTTTCTCACTCTTCAAATCCGGATTACCCTGACTGATAAACATCGGGTTCTGATCATCAAAATAAGGGTTCAGGTTCCAGATACCCGGACGCCAGATACGCATATTATAACCGGCACGTATGTTCTGCGTTTTGCCGATCTTCATCCCCAAAGAGACGGAAGGCACCAAGTCACTGAAATTGGTATGGAAATTCTCTCCCGGACCGACAATATATTTCACCCGTTGTATGGTCTGTTCGTAGCGGAGGCCCGGTTTGAAAGTAAAGTCCTTATATCTCAACGTATATCCGGCATAGGCGGACAAGATATGGTTCAAATGACGGTAATCGCTGCTGCGGTCCTCGTTGTATGCATAATCATTGCTGCCTCCTGCTGCCTCGTAAAACTTATTATCACTGGAGTTCCGCCGGAAGATATACTTCACGCCGGTTTCAATCGTATGCAATTTGCCGATCGGTGTCGTATAATCCACCTGAAAGGTCTGTTCCATAGTATTCGTCTTACCGTCCGAATGGTAATTGTACAACTTCAGATTTTCTATCAGTTCATCTTTTCTTTCATCCGGAAGAATATCGAGATAAGTGCTATAAGAATCACTCGTCTGAGGTTGTGTGTTCACCTTATAAGAAAGCGTAATCATCCGTTGCTTGTTCTTCTTGGAAGTACGCTGATAATCAACGTTTCCATTTATGGAGAACCACGAACTTTTTCCATGATTGTCCGTCCGGTAGCTATAAGCAACATCCTCGTAATTTGCTCCGTACATCACGGTACTACCGTCGCTGTTACTCTTATTACTGCTGCCATACATCCCGAAAGCCACCGTCAGCAACCGTAACGTATCAATCTCGTAACTCGCCTCAAGATTCCCGTACTGGAAATTCCCCTTTGACTTGGAACTGCTGCCGGACTCAAGATATTTCTCCGTATCCGACTCAAAGTTCTCACGATAACTGTCCGAATAGCCGCGCGGGCTGTTATTATAATTAAAGTTATAATTGGCGGAAAGAGTTAGTTTCCCCTGTTTCACCATTGCATAAGCACCGGTACCTGCCCCGTTATTGTTCGCGCTTCCACGGAAAGTAGCCGTATATCCTTCAAATCCGCTGCCCACTGTCACGATATTCAGGATACCGCCCACTCCTTCCGCATCATATTTAGCTCCCGGTGAAGTGATAACCTCAATATATTTAATCGAATTGGCAGGCATACTTTTCAACACTTCCTTCGGGTTATTGCTCATCATGTTATTGGGTTTTCCGTTCACGTGTACCTTGAAACTGCTGCTTCCGTTCACCTGTATATTATCTTCCCCGTCCACCGTCACCAAAGGAACTTTACGCAACATTTCCAATATACTGTTGGACTTGGAATCGGGGTCATCCTCAATATTATACTCTATCTTATCGACATCTACCTTTACCAGGGGCTTTTGTGCCACGACTTCCACCCCTTTCAGCTCATTGTTGGCTTCCGCCGAGAGCATTGTTCCCAAATCGACCACTTTAGTTGACGATTTCAACGTAAATTCCTTCACCACAGGCGCTTTACCTATCGAAGAAATACTGATTACATAATCTCCTGCCGGCACATTCAGCTTCTCCTGAAATTTACCGTTCGCACCGGTCACCGCCATTTTCAGCGCTTTCTCCGGAGCACTTTTCTTTGTAATTCTGATTGTAGCATACGGTTCTCCTTCCTGCGTCAAAGAATCCAGAAGCACACCTTTGATTGTATAAGAAGGAGCCACGGATTTTTGCGCCCACCCCGCCACAGATGTAGTGAACACGAATAGTAATAGTAGCAACAGTCTGTGTTTCATAACTAGAATGATTTAGTTCTTATTTTATTAGACGTGCAACATTTCGGAATGTTGCAAATTTGGGGGATAAAAGTAGGTGGTTTCCCAACAGTTACGAAACATTCGGAGTTAAGAAAGTAAAAAGAATAGATAAAAAATATTATACGCTCTATTTATTTCAGCCCCGTCCAATGCTTCACGCCTGACAACAACTGCTTCAAATTGTTCCATAATCTATCTACCCAACTGATATGAAAAGGCTTTTCGTATTTCGTAAGCACCTTCGCACAGTCCTGCATCCGTTCGCCTTGTCTTCTCATGGCTATCTGTATCTCATTCATTCGAGCGATTTTTTCCCTCTGCAACAGCAGTTCCTTATCCTGAGCACCTATAATTTCGGCAAGTAGAAATATGGAAATAAATACAAGAAATTCCGTATATTCCAACTACTCTCTACAAAGGGAAAAATGCAAATTCTCTTTCAACCTATCACCACCCTTCTGAAACCCTTTACAGATCGTACTTACAGAACGGTGATAGGTTGTCAGTAACCTATCACCTTACCTATCACCTATCACCGCCCAATTTGATAAATGCCTCTTGTAAACAAGAGTACCACTCAGAGGTAACTTCCGTTTCATGCCTTGTTACAATTTGTTTCAAGGCGAAGAAACTTTAGTTTCAAGCTGCTGGAACTAAAGTTTCAAGCTATTGAAACCAGAGTTTCAAGGTGCAGAAACTAGAGTTTCTCACCGATGAAACCGATCGTTTCCCCGTATGGAACAGGCAGCAAAAAGGCATATAAAACTTAACCTAGTTTTAGTGATAAATAAATACGAAAGAGTTTGCCCGACCGGATTATAAAGCCTACCTTTATCAGCCTTTAATAAAAAAGGAATAAATAATAAACACACTTGACATGAAACTTACTTTGATGCGGGACAACGGCGGGACATTAACCATGCGAACGCTAGATATTACCCTACAAATAGAAGCGATGAAGCATGAAACGAAAGCCCGCCCGATCAGTAATCTACGGACAAGCATACGTCACGCATCACCGGACTGCAAACTAGAAGAAGCGCAAAAACTGACGAAAGTCATCCCTGCCGCCAACTTCCGCAAAACAACCAACGGGACGCAAATGACCGCATACAACGGCATCGTGCAAATAGAAGTAAACCACCTGGCAAACAGGACGGAAGTAAACCGCGTGAAACAGGAAGCGGCAGAACTTACCCAAACCCTCGCAGCCTTCATGGGTTCCAGCGGACACTCCGTAAAAATATGGCTGCGTTTCACACGCCCGGACAAATCACTACCCAAAAGCCGGGAAGAAGCGGAAATATTCCAAGCTCACGCTTACAGAAAAGCCGTCGGCTTGTGTCAACCGGCACTCTCCTATGCCATCGAACTTAAAAAACCGACATTGGATCAATTCTGCCGGCAAACCTACGATCCGGAACTTTATTACAATCCCGACTCTACCGTCATTTATATGCGCCAACCATTAGAAATGCCGTCGGACACCACCTACAAAGAAACCGTGCAAGCGGAAAACTCCCCATTCAAACGGCTGATTCCGGGATACGACAGTTTCGACACCTTATCCGCCCTCTTCGAGGTCGCCCTGAATAAGGCTTACCGTTCATTAAGCGAACTTCATCCCAACATGCATCTCCATTCGGACGATGACCTCAAGCCTCTCTTGGTCCAACTTGCAGAAAACTGCTTTCAGTCGGGCATACCGGAAGAGGAAACCGCCCGTTGGGCCATTGCACACTTCTACACCCAAAAGAAGGAATTCCTGATCCGCCAAACCGTACAAAATGTATATCTGAACGCCAAAGGTTTCGGGAAAAAGTCCCCCTTATCAGCCGAACAGGAACTGGAACTCCGGACAGAAGAATTTATGCAACGCCGATACGAGTTTCGTTACAACACGATGACAACCGTCACCGAATATCGCGAACGAAACACGTTCTGTTTTTGCTTCCGCCCGGTCACCAACCGCACGCGCAACAGCATCGCCATGAACGCACGACTCGAAGGACTCAACCTTTGGGACAGGGATGTTGCCCGTTATCTGAACTCCGACCGTATTCCGGTTTTCAACCCTATCGAAGATTTCCTTTTCGGCGTGGATATCCGTTGGGACGGTCGCGACCGCATCCGCGAGCTTGCTTCCCGTGTTCCTTGCAACAACATCCACTGGCCTGATCTGTTTTATCGCTGGTTCCTGAATATGGTGGCTCATTGGCGCCACACTGACCGCAACTACGCAAATTGCACGGTACCGTTGTTAGTCGGTCCGCAAGCTTACCGGAAATCCACTTTCTGCCGGAATCTGCTACCGACCGAATTGCAACCCTACTACACCGACCGCATTGACTTCAGCAACAAAAGGGATGCCGAACTATCTCTCAACCGTTTCGCACTCATCAACATGGACGAGTTCGACCAAAACAGGGAGAGTCAACAGGCTTTCCTGAAACATATCATTCAAAAACCGGTAGTCAACACCCACCGTCCTCACGGTGTAGCGACACAGGAGTTGCGCCGCTATGCCTCATTCATCGGCACGAGCAATCACAAGGATTTACTGACCGACACTTCCGGCAGCCGACGTTATATCGTCATCGCCGTAACCGGTCCGATCGATTGTTCTCCTATCGACTATGAACAACTTTACGCGCAAGCCATACACGATATTTACAAAGGAGAACGTTATTGGTTCGATGCCGAAGATGAAAAGGTTATGACCGAAAGCAATCAGGAGTTTCAAGTGATCCCCATTGCAGAGCAATTATTCCACCAATATTTCCGAGCTGCCCGGGAAGATGAGGAAGAATACGAGTTACTTCTCGCCATCGAGATACTGGAACAGGTGCAACATGATAGTAGAATCCGCGTTTCCAATTGCAACATTATCCAGTTTGGAAGAATATTGCAGAGGAATCAAGTGCCTTCCATACACGCCAAGCGCGGCAATGTCTATAAAGTTGTCCGAATCAAGCCGAAAAGAGCATAAATATACAATTATCGGTACGGTGACAGGTGAAGGATACGGTGATAGGTTAACGACAACCTATCACCGTTCTGTAAGTACGATCCGTAAAGGGTTTCAGAAGGGTGGTGATAGGTTGAAAGAGGAATTGGAAAAATCAATAGGAATTGCGAACAGTGCCCAATAGTCACTATTCTTCAGCAATGACCCAGTCTCCGATAGTTCTTGTCGTACTGTCGAAGTTGACTCCTATCTTTACAACACTTCGATGATCCGGCTGATAAGGTATAGCATATCCTTTACTGTTTATTTGTTCCAACGCTTCTTCCGGTGTACCATCTACCTTGAACTCAAAGACATAAATAGCATCATGTAATTTTACAACTACGTCAGCCCGTCCGATAGCACTTTTTACTTCCACATCCACGTATTGGCCCATCAAGCGGAATAAAAGATAGAAGATAGTCTGATAATGTTTTTCCTGCTTATTCTCCAGATCATTGGGAATCGAAGTGAAGAAAGCCCTTATTCTCTCCAGACATTCAACCAGTTTTCCGGCACGCAAGTCTTTGATAAAAGAAACCACATAAAACGTATTTTCACGTGCCGGCAAATGTACGTAGGCGGGCATAAGAGACTCGATAAATCCTTTCCGCACTTCTTTGTTGGGATAAGCCAAAGTATAAAGTTGGAATTCCGAATCGTAGCCCTTGATAGTAAGATAACCACTTTGATAAAGCACAGGGAGAGGATCAGTGATAACACTTGTAGGAGCATCAAACTGTTCGGCAGTAGCCGTAGTCCCATCCAATTCGCGAATATCGAAATTACTCTGCTGCAATATGTTTATCAAGAAAGTAGGTGTTCCGGTAGAAAACCAGAAATTCTCATAGCTCTTTTGAGCAAATGCATTAAACAAACTAAATGGATTATAAACGTCTTCACACTTTTTGCTAAAATGATACCCGTCATACTGCTGTTTCAAGTGCAAACAGGCCTCCTCATAGGTTTCGCCATTAGCCTGTGCCATCATCTCAATATCTGCTTTCAGTTGCGTACGTAATTCCTGCTCGGTAATACCACAAATTGCGCTATAATCATCCCGCATGCTGATATTCTGCAAATTATTCAGTTCACTGAAAATACTCATTTGACTGAATTTGCTGATTCCCGTCAAGAAAAGGAAACGAAGATATTCTCCTTGTGCCTTTAAAGGACTAAAGAATTTCCGCATTTCTTCACGTAATTCATTTTGCAGTTCCGGCAAATGGTTACTGTCTAATAAAGGCGCATCATATTCGTCAATAAGCACTACTACCTGCAAACCGGTTTGCTGGTATGCTCTTTTTATTATCCCGGAAAAACGGGCTGCATAGCCCTCCTCTTCCGGAGCGTTCCCATAAATTCGCTCCCACTCACAAAGTTGAAGATTCAAACGTTCGTTCAGATCAGCCATAGTGGTATATTTCGTCATGCTGAAATCTATGTGCAGCACCGGATAGACATTCCATTCTTTCTCCAAACGTTCCATTGCCAATCCTTGGAACAAGTCTTTTCTTCCCCGAAAATAAGCGTCCAAAGTGGAAACCAGCAAACTTTTCCCGAAGCGGCGGGGACGACTTAAAAAATAAACCTTATTGGTATTAGCCAACCGATATATCAACTCCGTCTTGTCAACGTATACGTTGTTATTATTACGTAAGTCTTCAAAACTCTGTATCCCTATCGGGTATATTCTAAAAGTATTATTCATAATGCCTATCCTCTTTAAAATGAAATATAGACAAATATAGGTATTAAAAGACAAACATCAAACAGTACTATACATTTTCTCAAATTTTATCGGCATTTACAACCATAAGACAGGAAGGACACCCGACTATTATCTCATAACAATACCCGAACCATTGCTATTATTTTACATAAGCACACATTTATATTCCTACAGAGTTGTAAAAAGCAGTTGTTCTTTTTAGTATTATTACAAACCTTCCTATTTATTTTTTTATTTTTTATTAACCCCTACATACTGTTACACTCCTTAACAGTATCAACTTGTAAAGCTGTAACTCAAATTTAACCTTATTGTAACACAAAAATAGTGGCACAAAGCTTTGTTAGTTTCGTAAAATAAAATATCTTTGTTTGCTAATTACTTAAATCGAAACGTATGATAACAAACAATTCACAAGAAATATTAACTATTTATTTAAAAACGCTAATGAAAAATCTAACTTTTCTCAAACTGTTCGTTACGACGATGTTTGTAATGGCTACAGCATTATTTGCAGGTTGCGTTGACGATAACGACGACACTGAAGCTCCACGTTTGGAGGTTTCTCCAAAAACGTTAGTATTTGATACCGACGGAACCCCGGTAGAGGGAAGTCAATCTTATTTTGAAATTTCAGCAAACCGTCACTGGACAGCAACTGTACTGGACGATAAAACCTGGGTGACACTTTCCAAAATGGAAGGTGACGGTTCTGACAAAGTTCAGGTGAGTATCCCCGAAGGTATTACAGACGAAGCGAAAGTCCTGATTCAGATTTCTAACAAGGTAGGAGTGCTGATGAAAGAGGAAGTTACGATTAGAAGCGGAAACATTGTTCCGGAAGTTGCTATTTATAAAGAAACATTCGGAACTGCAGAACAAATAGATAAACAATGGCCTCTGGTCGCTGACTTCAATGGTTGGGTCAAATCAGGGGAAGGTTCAACCAATGTAAGTTATGAAAGCTCAGGCAATGTATCTTTACGCGAATCCGGAAAACTAAGTGCAGGATATGAAGGTGCTTCCGGTAATGCCAAAGTGTTCTTTGGAACTAAGAGCCCAATCTTCATAATTAAAGAGATTACATTGAAGCCTGACCAGACAAACCTCAAGCTAGGATTTGGAGCAAGCTATTCCAAGAGTATAAACGGAGGAAATTATGACAATACATTTAAGCCCGAAAGTTTCCATTTCTACCTAAGTAAGGATGGCATAACTTGGTCAAGCGCTATCCAATATGATTACAAGCAGGCAGACGAATTCTGGGTTTATGTAACTTCTAACTTTACACTGAAACAAGCAGTGAATACTCTTTATATTAAGTTTGCTGCGGATATTGAGTCAGGTTTTGCAATAGATGATGTAAAACTCTCCACCGGCAATGGCGGACAAGAAATTGATTTAGGTGGCGGTAGCGAACCGGAAGAACCTGCAAC